>JAQWLN010000222.1 GCA_029247265.1 Fuerstiella sp. | reverse complement strand
CTGCTCGACATCTTCGACAGGTAATAAATGCGGCCATCCTTAAATGCGCAGCCTAGCTCAATTTTGAAGAATTCCAATTGTCTGGCGTAAGACTTGAGGTTCCCCTGGTCAGCAAACTCCACAAACCAGCGTTGTTCTCGTTTTACGCCTCCTCGCGTTCCACCGCCCGAACCAAATGGTCGACCACTGCCCTCGGCACTACCTGGATTTCCGCCGCCACTCGCATCAGCATACTCGTTGGGCTGCTGCATCTGAGCGGCGGTAGCAGACAGCGAAAGTACCTGTTCCGTGATCTGCTCCAGCTGAGTTTCCTGCTGGTCGTTCGAAAGGGACGGGTCATCAGTCGGATCAAGCGGTGATTCCACGTCGAGAGTTTCGTTCGGATCCCCATCCTCGAATCCACCGTCGCCGGATTCCATCACGATGGGAATCGACTGCACATCCGGAAGCAGATTGCTGAGCCAGATAGCAATCAAAACCGCCACAAAGATGCCCAGCCCGACAGTAGCAGCGACCTGCATCGACGTCGCAACGTCATAACTGGTCTCAGACATCACCGGAATGCGCCCCGTCACGCGCCGGGATTTGCGATCCGGAACGGTGGTGGGCATGAGGAACTCCAGCGATTTGACAGACAGGGAAATACCAGAAATGCCGAAAGTCTGAATTTGCTGCCGACAATAAGGTCAACATTGAATGATTGAATGCGGAACCGCATTGTGAATGGTACGCCGATGCTAGCTGTTTTCCGGGCAAAATGTCAACGATGCACGTTAATCAGCTTCTGCAAAATGATGGCACACCACTTCTTCCGCACACGCCGCCGTCCCACATCGGCACGGAACAAACTCGAATTCGAGCGACGCGGAACATGAAACAGCTTCGTTTTAGCAGGCAAAACCGGCGTTAAACACAGAAATAACATGAACTTCCAACGAACATCCGGGAACGCGTCCCGAATTCCGGACCTGACCGAATCTGGCCACGCCGTCAGGCAGAAGAATGTCAAGAAATCTGAACAACGCCGCCAGGGCCCGTCAACCTGTAGACTCACCTTCAACGTATCCCCACGCTGCTCCAAGACAACGAAGCAGATCGGACGCGATCAGTCCGCGTTCCGACATCTCCTCAGCAGCAAGGTCCCCGGCCTTGCCATGCACCCAGACGGCGATCGATGCTGCGTCAAACAGCGACAGCCCCTGGCTGACTTGCGCCGCCATGATGCCGGTCAAGACATCGCCGCTACCACCGGTCGCCATGCCTGAATTCCCTGTGGAATTGATAAACACGCGATCGCCATCGGTGACTACTGTTCCAGCCCCCTTCAACACGACGATCACCCCATGCTTCTCGGCGAAGTCCCGGGCAGCTTCCTCCCGGCCGCCATGAATTTCCGTCGTGGAAATCCCCGTCAGGCGCGCGAACTCCCCCGGATGCGGCGTTAGGATGCATGTCGGACTCGAATCCACTCTGCCAAACAGCTCGTAATCGGCAACGACGTTCAATGCGTCTGCATCCAGAATCATCGGACAGTCCGATTCTCTGAACAGCGACAAAACAAGATCTGCCACCTGTTTCGACTGGCCCAGTCCCGGGCCAACAGCGATTGCGTCTTTGTCAGCTACAAGACGGTGGACGTCGTCAACGCAGACGTCAGACAACAGCCCGCTGGCGCAACAGGGCAGCCCGATCGTCATATATGACGGCTCGTAGCTGGCCACAATTGCCTGAATCGATTTGGGGGTGGCCACGGACACCAGCCCGGCTCCGCCACGCAGCGCCGCCGTTGCCGACAGACAGGCTGCACCGCTCATGCCGGTGGAGCCACCGATGACCAACACGCGTCCAAACGTCCCCTTATGGGCGTCCACAGCGCGGTTCGGCAGTCTCACCGGACAACCTTCATCCTGCGTTGCCAAGCTTCGCCTCCTGTTACGAACAGACCCGTTGAATCAACACCGGTGATAATAATAACGCGGCGGGACACGGCGCGACCAGCCACGCCACGAACCACTGACTTCCCTAGGATGCTGAAACCGCCGGACAGAACACACCAAACTGAATCGGCAACTCTATCATCTCATACGTGTTTCGACGTGCAGAATCCGCCAGCGACTTGACGCAGCACCGAACTTTGTTCAACTTCACCCTACTGTACCCAACGTGACTCACTGACTGTTTTTGGCAAAGGTATTACCAATGCTGACAAGACGCTTCCTCGGGAAACCCGACATGTCGCAACTCAAAATGGTGCTGACGGCAGTTCCAGTTCTGCTGGCAGCTGCTCTACTGACGACAGAATCACCTGGGCAGGACAGTTTCCGTCACATACTGACGTCCAGTGAGCAGCCACACAACGACCAGGTCTGGAAAGTCGACGCCGTAAAGGTGACACCGAATTGCCGGCATCCATGGCGAGTTCAGAAATCGGTACTGAAAGGTGGCCGGCAGGAAGGCGTCGACCAGATTATCGTCGACAGTGGCGCTATGGAGATCGTCTTGTGCCCGACTCGAGGTATGGGAATTATCCAGGTCACCGCCGGTGACGTCGTGCTGAAATGGGACAGTCCCGTCAAGGAAATCGTAAATCCACAGTTCGTGAATCTGAACAGCCGAGGCGGACTTGGCTGGCTGGAAGGCTTCAACGAGTTCATGTGTCGCTGCGGACTGGAAAGCAACGGCCATCCCGGCACCGACAGGTTTATCAACAATGTCGGCGACGAAGCTGAAATGGAACTAACGCTGCATGGCAAGATCGCCAACATTCCAGCTCGCCATGTCGAAGTGATTGTGGACCGCAAACCACCGTATGCGATCCACATCAGGGGCCAGGTTGATGAAAAGCTTCTGTTTGGGCCTAAACTGGAATTGCACACGGAACTGATCGTCATCCCCGGCGAAACATCCTTTCAGCTGGTGGACGAGATTAAGAATGTGGGCGCGCAGGAACAGGAGTTCGAAATTCTGTACCACGCCAACTTTGGTAACCCGCTGCTGGAAGAAGGCGCGCAGGTCGTCGCTTCCGTTAAAAGTGTCAAGCCGTTCAACGATCATGCAGCATCGGGGCTGGACACATGGAACGTTTACGCGAAACCGACCACCGGCTTTGTGGAACAGGTGTACCTGCTGGAACTTAACGGCGACGACAACAACCACACAACCGCCCTGTTGCACAACAAGGCGGCCAACAAAGCCGCGACGATCAGCTGGTCGCTGGATGAACTGCCATATCTGACCCTCTGGAAAAACACGGGCGCTCTGGCCGACGGCTATGTGACCGGCATCGAACCGGGCACAAACTACCCCAACAATCGCAGTGTCGAACGGCAGGCCGGTCGAGTTCCCAAGCTGGGACCAGGCGAAAGCCATAAAATGACGTTGAAGTTTGGAGTGCACAGCGGTGCAAAAGCCGTGAAGTCGGCAATCGATTTCGTTCGAGACATTGGCCTCGCTGGCGAACCTGTTGACTCTCCCAGGATCAAGGCAATTAGACGGTAAATGCAAAGACCAGACGCAGGACGATTTGAACGAATCGCTCAGAGACAGATTGTCGCTGAGCACAGCAACATTATGCAGCAAACGGATGAATGAGTCCGTGATGTCAGATACGGCGGTTTCCCGACAGTGTTCGTTGTGTGGCATCGCAGGTTTTCTGCTGACAGCGGCCGTTTTCTTCTGCTGGATCGGGCTGCGGTTCGGAATGAATACTCCACCGTCTGCGACGGGTGATGAATCCAGCTACGATTCAATGGCCTGGGAACTCAGCTGCGGACATGGATTCGCAGTAAACTACAATACCCCGGCGTTCCGCGCTCCGTATGACGAAGCCGCTGAAAAGCAACCAGCGCTGTTCACGGTGTCGTCATCACCAGCGGGGCCAATAGCCTTTCGGCCACCGCTGTTTTCCACGATCGCCGCCGGCCTGAACATGGTGTTCGGCCGGCAGTTCTACGCCGTCCGAATTCTGAACGTACTGTTAATGGCAGCGACAGCGGGCCTGCTGGCGTGGTACCTTTGCCGTGAAGTCGGGCTTCGAGCGGCTGTCATCGCCATTGTTTTCTACCTGATCGATGTCAGGTCACGCCTTTACGCCAGAAGCCTGCTGACCGAACCCCTGGCGTGTTTCCTGGCCACGTTGCTGACACTGACACTGCTGGGCCTCGTGCGCGGAGTCAATCGCAGGTACCTGGTTGTCGCCGGAATGATCACCGGAGCTTCGATGTTGACGCGATCGATGGTAGTGCTGTGGTTACCCAGCCTGACTCTATTTGTTTGTTTTGTGACTCGCAGGGTTCATAAACAGACATGGAACGCTGCTGTCGGCAATGCCGCAGTATTTCTTGCCGTTGCGCTGGCAGTCTTCGCGCCCTGGGGAATACGCAATTCCGTGCTGCTGGAAAGATTCAGCCCGACGGGAACACAGGGACTGATGGAATTATCGGCCGGTTACAGCGATCCGACATGGAACAACAAGGGCGTCTGGCAGAACCTTGACGCGAAAGGTTTTTTTGATTCAGTGGACATTTCCGGCATGTCAAATGTCGAACGTGAACTTGCCATTGCCGATGTCAGCAGTGCCAAAGCCTTTGAATGGATCGGCAACAACCGGGCAAAGCTGATCCCATTGGCCGCCATGAAGATCTACAGCGAATTCCGCCCTCGAAACGCGGTGGAGTTCATCGTGCTGATGTTTGCGATCATGGGCCTGTTCAGATCAAGCCGCGACTCCGTACTTGTCTTCACTGTACTGCTGATGACCAACGCATTTTCGGTCGCCGCCACATGGTCCGTCGAAGGCCGTTTCCTGGTGCCTCAACTGTTTATCCTGCATGCGTTGTGCGCTGTCGGCATCTGGTCCTGCATACACAGAACGCGGGCATCGCTGGACAGAACAGGCCGGTTGAATGCGTAAACGACAGCGTGTGAGACCGCGCGCGATCAGGGTCTTTTACGTTCACCGACGCTGTCACAGATTATTGCCGCAGGTCGAGCCAGCGTTCGAACAGTAACATGTCCATCCGCAGATCAAATTCATTCTGAAACTGCATATCAACCTCGGACACGACAAGCCCGGCAAAATTATAGTCAGCAAGAATGTCAAAAATGCCCATGCAGAACTCACGAGACGTGTACATTGGCCGATGTTCGCCCTGCCCCGGTAAATAACCAGGCATGTGGATGTGCCTGACGCACTCAGACGCGGATTCGAACACATCACGCACAAGACCGAACAATTCGTCGAGGGTCGCATCAGGCAGCGAGAACATCCATATGTGTTCAATGTCCAGGGTTACAGCACCACGTTCCTGAACCCATGCTGAAAGATCTGCTGACGGCACGCGCTGATTTTCTATCGCCAGCGGGATTCTGGAATCGATCGCCTTGAGCGAATCAGCATAGCGCCGGAACATGGGCTCGTGAATGACGACCGCGGAGACGCTCAGTTCATCCGCCAGCCGGCAGCAGTTTTTCAGGTGAGACTCGTTCAGTTCCGGCTTGTTGGGAAAGTGCAGCGCATAGTCCATGTCAAAGCCACGTGACATCGTGACGACATCGTCCACACATTCCAGGACCGCCGCATTCAGAAAGATTTCACTGCTGCGGAACCCGGCATCGAACGCGCGTCTGAAGGCGGGCGGTTCGGGCAAGAACTTGGTGGCAATTTTCAGCATAATGAGAGCAGTTTACGTATTGTCGTGGACGGTACTGGCTCGTGGGAGCTACGACACTACAACCAAAGAGCGTTATTCACGGCCACAAGTCAGCGTGAAACGCTGACTTGTGGCTCCGGAAAATGCAGCTGCCTTTTCGTTTATCGGCGGCCCGTGTGAACGCAACCAGTTTCTTACGAGGCACTTCGGCACAGCCAGTCGCATGATTGCTGACAAAAATGCTTCGTATCGATGTCCGACGACGAGTCGTGAAAACGGCGCTGGATTCCACCGAAATATTTGTAACGGACCACCACATTGGCCGCTTTGGTTATTACTGCCAACAGAAACCTCTGCAGGAGCGGAAAAATGCCGGATGGTTCACGAAAACGCCGATTTGCAACCAACAAAGCCTAACGAGAATGGTACGCCCATCATCGAGCACTTCGATTTGCCGGTCGCTTTGGCATCTGTGCCGCGTAATCAAATCGTGCCGCTCGAGTGCCCTCACTTGAAACAAAATTCCAAGAATACCCGCAGAGAGCCGCAGCTTTGATGCTCTCGCGCCTTCGCTTCCGCAGTTGTTGCCGAAGCCCATCAGCCAGGCCCCACCGCCGCCTGATTTCACGAATTCGCTGTCTGAAAGCATCTCCCCGCAATCGGTCGATCGTGGTACAGCTACTCCACACACACAGCTGACTGGTGTGGGAAAACATTTTAAGGTTCCCACCATCGTCTGCCATCCGTGTGTTTGTTCTACCCACGAATGGACGTTTCACATGTTCAAACCCTCGATGCTACTCCTTATTTTCGTCTGCATGTGCGGATCAGCGACCGCTCAGACGCGGCAGTTTCCGTACAAGGCGCGAATCGTTGTGGAACAAACGTATGTCCGCAGCGGCGGCGGTGAAGCCTTCTATCCCACGGCACAACTGCGCCGCGATGCGACGGTGACCGTGCGCCGACACGATCCGGGTGGCTGGTACATGATCGACCCGCCGAAAGGCAGCTTCAGCTGGATTCCTTCGCGGAATGTCCGCCGCACATCATCAGATTCGGGTGAAGTGCTGGAAAGCAACGTGGTTGTTTTCGTCGGCAGCTCCTTTGGCGATGAAACGCACGTCTGGCAGAGAATGATGATGGCCGGAGAAAAAGTGACCGTTCTGGGTGAACAGCAGGTCGACACGCTGTCGGGCCCCAAACAGATGCTGAAAATTGAACCGCCAAAACGCGAATACCGATGGTTGCCAGGTTCAGCCCTGATTCCTGTGGGCGACACGGCTCGAGCTGATCATGATCGCAATCCCTATTCCGTGCCTTCAAACGCCATTCGCCCTCGCCCGCAAGAACAGACAACGACGACAGCGCCTGAGCCCCAGTCAGGCAGTTTTGCCGTTTCGCCAAGCAAACAATTGCTGAAACTGAAACAGATTCGTGAAGAACAGCGACAGCTGCAGGCCATCGATGAACGTTTTCGCAGCATGATTCAGTCCCCGCCGTCAAAGTGGAAGCTGGACTCTGTCGAATCGGATTATCGAGACCTGCAGAACAATGCAAAATACAAGCCGGTGGCAGGACAGATTGATCTTCGTTATCCCGCCATCAAACGATATCGCCTGCGTAAGGCGGAATGGGATGACCTGAATCGTCTCACGTCCGAAACGGAGAGGCGAGATTCCGAACTACTGGCCACACAATTCAATCTGCCCACGACCGCATCATCACCGCAGGTTGCCAATCAGCAGTTTGTCTTCGGACCACAGCCCAACATCTTCGGGACTCAACGGCAACCGATTCCTGAACAAATGCCACTGCCATTTCCATCAACAACGAACACCAGCCCCATTGCTTCAACATCGGCCGGCCCAATCGTTCAGGGCCCTTCTGAGGGTCTGCAGATTCCCCCAACGACAGGCGGCAGCAGTACGGGGCCATCCGTTCCTGCCTCCAGCCGTTACATCGGTGCAGGAATCGTGCAACGAGGCACTGGAACAGAAAACGAGACATTCCTGCTGATGTCATCCTCCGGAAAAATCCTGGCTCACCTGACAACAACGGAATCCGTAAGTCTTGATCAATACGTCGGCAAAGCCGTGGGACTTCATGGTAAGCGGTGGTTTGAAGACAAGGCTCAGCATGATGCGATCGAAGTGAGCGGTGTTGAAGCCGTGCGAATTCGTCAATAACGTCGCATTTCCCGGACCAATGGCGAACGGCTATTCGCTTCGACCTTGTGCCCCCCCCTACTCCAACCGGTCAAAAAAAGTCAGTAGATACAGCCGTCGTGGTGTTGATTGATTCCAATTCCGGTATTTGACCATTTAATGTGAATTTCATGTCCGTTGAAGCTGCAGATATTGCCGGTATACACAGCAAGTTGCCTGAGTCGTGCTGCATCTTGCCCTTACGACGGGAAGTTTTGTGGCGTCAGGAAATAATCACTCAACAACTCGTCTTGACCCACTTTGGAAATCCAAATACGTTCCGGCGATGTTGATGAATGTTGTGAACACAGCATTAACAAAACCGTGTTGTTAAGCCAATCGCCCCCGGAAGCAGCTTGAGTCCTCCGCCCCCCTGGGACTCGTTGCTTCCGGGACTTTTTCGAAACCCCAGCCTTTTGGCTGGGGTTTCTTTCGTTTGGATGTCAATTGGATGTCCCGGGCTCACCAAGATCCTGCTTCAGTCGTGTCACATCACTCAGCAGGACCGCGTTGCCGGGGTGCCGTTTGATTCCCTTGAGGATCCCATCCTTGGCCGTCTTGAAGGTAATGTCCGGTGACACGATCGCCCACGCACATCGCGTGTCGATCTTCGGCTCATTGCCGTTAAAGTCCGGGTGAAATACCCAGTCATTCCGAAGGCACCACCTCCAAATAGTGGTTGGCAAATCGCCAGGGACGATATCCTCCGGCTGCAATGGCGTGAACGTTTCAGTCTTAACACTTGACAAAATAAACCTCTGCACCATAAATGAATGTTCAGAATGTTCGCCTAGAACATGACGAGCGCTGCTGACAAACTTTCCACAGGGAGTCAGCAGTGTCACAAATGACCGCTCTTGCGGTCTATGATGGATCGTTAAGGCGTTAGAGATAAAAGGTCAGCAGTTACACCTGTTGGCCTTTCTCTTTGCGCAGCGCGATCCAGTGACGTCATGGTGGCCACGGTTCAGGGCAGGCATCGAAGAAGCCCCGTTCTCTCCAAACAATTCTGCTTTGGAATAACCTATTCATCGATCGCTCACCTCACTTCGAGTCGCTCCGGACGCTGCTCCATAACATTGGAAGAAACGCAGAACCTCATCGCGTGGCACTCGGCGCTCGAAATGTTCGTCCCGGTAGCCTCGCAGTCGCTTGGCATCAAAGAACCGGTTGATGATCCGTTCACAACTGCCAGCCAGTTCCGCAACTTCGAACGTTGAAAACTCTTGCTTTTCAGGGACTCTCATTGCGTCACCTAAGGTTCAATCAGGAGTGACACGATCCGCCAGCCGATCCGGCTCGCTTGCTCAGGTGACTCAATGTCCGAGATCTCCAGTCCGTGCCTCCTGAGCAGCGTCTGTAACGCCTCAACGGCATGTTGTTTTTCGTTTTTGCGCATAGCAATCTCCGTCCGATCCGCAGCGGCACCATCCGCGCAGACCGGTCGTGTAGAAAACAGCGGATTCCCATCGCTGTTGAAATTGGGGAGTAAAGAAACCTTTACCCGCCGTTCCGTTAGTAAAATAAACGGGCGATTTCTTTAACAAGCCGCCTCAGTCCTGAGGTTCGCTCTCACGGTCCTTGCCTTCCCCGCGATTGCCCAGCAACTGAAGGGTATCACCGACAACTTTGAGCTTAGATCGTTTCTTCCCGGTCGCTTTGTCTTCCCACTGGTCCAATTGCAGCCGGCCTTCGATCAGGCAGGGCCGGCTTTGGGAGAGATATTCACCGGCAATCTCAGCAGTCCGTCCCCAGAGAGTCACCTCCACAAACGTCGTCTCTTCTTCGGCCGAGCGTCGGCCAGAGATAGCGACCACTGACCGTGAAATTGGCGTCGGGCCACGGTGAGTGCGTTCCTTCACCGCAGAATGACCACGATTCGGTGCAGCTCCGACGTCAGGCTGCTCGTCGGTGGTAGTACTTCAGCATGCCACCGAGTCGCTCACGGCACTCGATCCTGCCGGCGACGATCTCAGTATCATCCTCAGGCTCGATG
>JAQWLN010000218.1 GCA_029247265.1 Fuerstiella sp. | reverse complement strand
CAGATGCTTCCTCTGCATCAGATCGCCCCAGGTTACTGAACAGCTGAACCTGATCGACCTTCTGCTTGACGACCGTTCCGTCTTTTTTCGTCAGCGCGATCTGTTGGCCCGTCCGCAGCTGGCCGGCGGCGATTCGTCCCGTGGCGATACGGCCCACGTACTTGGACCATTCCAGTGACGTGACCATCAGCTGCAGAGGATCGTCAGGGCGAACAACCGGCCCTGGGATTTTTTCCAGCACCATGTCCAGCAACGGACGAATGTCTCCTTCTCGCTTCGTCGCGTCGTGAACGGCGTAGCCCTCTTTGGCACTCGTGAAGATGTACGGGAAATCGAGCGTTTCGTCGTCTGCCCCCAGTTCCACTAACAGGTCGAAAGTCTGCGAAAGCACCTCGTCAGGACGACAGTCAGGACGGTCAATCTTATTAATCACGACCATCAGCTTCAGGTTGTTCTCCAGAGCTTTCTGCAGCACGAACCGAGTCTGCGGGCGCGGTCCTTCAAAAGCGTCAACCAGCAGCAAAGCTCCATCGGCCATCTTCAGCACGCGTTCCACTTCGCCGCCGAAATCCGCGTGGCCGGGCGTATCAATGATGTTGATCCGTATGTCCTGGTACATCATGGCAATGTTCTTGGCCAGAATCGTGATTCCACGCTCTCGCTCCAGATCATTGCTGTCCAGCATGAACTCCTGCATCTTCTGATTGTCACGGAACATACCGCTGTGTTTGATCAGGCAGTCAACCAGTGAAGTTTTGCCGTGGTCAACGTGGGCAATGATCGCGATATTGCGGATGTCATCGCGGCGCGTGACGTTTTCTGGCATGATTTCGGTCGGTGTGGCAATGGACATAGGATGGTCTGGGTGGTGATACCAAAACGGGAGAGAGAGTCGAAAAATAGCCCCGTCGCCTGACCTTTCGGCCGTGGCGCTGTGACTGTAAGCCTCGGGCACCCTGGAAACACTGTTTCTGCGGTGTACGTCTGGGGCCGTCCGACAATGAAGCGGCGGATCCTAACAGACAGGATCGTCAATAACGCAGAGTCAATTCCCCATTTCGGCACAAATTCCCGGTCGAACAGGTGGAATTCTGCCGACCAGGAGGTTCGCAACTCATTATCCGTCGCTGCAGAGGCCCGCCAGGTGTCGCGGCCCGTCTGCCGAATCTCAGGAATGTCGTTTACAGCTGTGTCCTGGCCATGGATTCATCGACTTCTTTGACAGAAACTCCCCTGCAAGTCCGGGTTCACCCGCCCGGCAGCCAGTCGCAGACGGGGTTATCTGCATGTTTCTCTCAAACCCCACCAACTGAATTTCTGCAGGACACGCCAATGGAAATCGATGAAGTTCGCAAAGTGGCTTCGCTCGCACGCCTTGAACTCAGTGACCAGGAGCTGGAGACGTACGGCCGGAATCTGACTCAGATTCTGGATTATGTTGAGGTGCTGAACGAAGTGGACATCGAGGATGCCATGCCGATGTCTCACGCTGTCGATCTGCAGAACGTTTTTCGCTCTGACAAGCGTACCGCTTCGCTCAACCGCAAATCCGCCCTGAGCAATGCCCCGAAGACGGACGGACAGTTTTTTCAGGTGCCGCAGATTCTGGAGCAAAAAGATGCCTGAACTGCACGAACAATCCACTGACATACTGCTGGCGTCTCTTAAGCAGGGCGATCTGTCAAGCCGGGCCCTCACGACAGCCTGCCTTGCCCGCATCGAACAGCTGAATCCGAAGTTGAATGCTTTCAACAGGGTTGATGCCGACGCTGCACTCCGGAAGGCAGATTCTATCGATGCAAAAAGGGCCGCTGGCGAGGCCATCGGAATGTTGCAGGGCCTGCCAGTTGGAATTAAGGACAACATGTGCCAGTCAGGAGTGGCAACGACCTGCGGCAGTCATATGCTGAACAACTACCGTCCGCCGTATGATGCCCACGTCGTGGAGCGGCTGGATGCCGAAGATGGAGTTATCGTCGGCAAGTTGAACATGGACGAATTTGCGATGGGATCGTCGACTGAGACCTCGGCGTCCGGATTGACTCGTAACCCCTGGAACACCGAGCATTCTCCCGGAGGATCGTCTGGTGGTTCGGCAGCGGCTGTGGCTGCGGGAATGGTGCCGCTGGCCCTGGGATCCGATACCGGCGGTTCGATTCGCCAGCCCGCCAGCTTTTGCGGTGTTGTGGGCATGAAGCCAACTTATGGGCGAGTGTCTCGATACGGGCTTGTCGCCTTCGCCAGCTCCCTGGATCAGATTGGCCCATTAGCGCGAGATGTACACGGGGCTGCGCTGCTGCTGCAGGCGATCGCTGGACATGACAAACGAGACACAACGTGTGTTGAGTCCGGAGTGGACGATTACTCCGGACTGCATGGACAGTCCCTGGACGGGCTTCGGATCGGCATCGTTGACGAGCACTACGGCGAAGGACTCGACAACGAAGTTGAGGCCGCTGTGCGCAGTGGAATCGCCCGCCTTGAGTCCGCCGGGGCTACGGTCAAGTCGGTGAATCTGCCGCATGCGAAGTACAGCGTTGCCGCGTATTACCTGATCGCCCCCAGTGAAGCGTCCAGCAACCTGGCTCGTTACGACGGCATACATTATGGCCATCGAACGGAAAACTTTGATGCAAAGAATGATGGCCTGCTGGACCTGTATTGTCGCAGTCGGGGCGAAGGTTTTGGTGCCGAGGTCAAACGGCGGATAATGCTCGGCACCTACGCGCTCTCGGCAGGCTACTACGACGCCTATTATCTGAAAGCGTTGAAAGTTCGCCGCCGCATTCGAGAGGATTTCGACAAGGCCTTCGCGGACGTGGACGTCATTGCTGGTCCGGTTGCTCCGACTCCGGCCTTTCGGATCGGCGAAAAGAAAAATGACCCGCTGGCCATGTATCTCAGCGACATCTACACGATCAGTGCCAACCTGGCAGGAATTCCAGGAATTTCAGTGCCCTGCGGCCTGACCTCCGCCGGACTGCCGATCGGTCTGCAGATGCAGGCGCCGGCATTTTCGGAAACATCACTTCTGCAGGCAGCGGCCATGGCGGAAACGCCTCGGGACACCATCGGTACTTGTCCGATGTCGTAGGCCCGACGTCCGTGTACGAAAAAGGAGCGAAACGCTACCTCCGCTCACACCTGAGAACCAAAACCGCAGGGCTGCTTCGTTTCCGACCTGACCCGATTTGGCAGGCCTCACCGCAATTGGAGGCAGCGTTTCGCTCCTTCGAGCGTTTGACGCTGAGGCCGCATTATTCCGTCATCACCTCACAACGCAAGGCGATTAGGCCTCAAATTCGCGAATAGATTTTTTCACGTGAAAACAGGCGTCAGGTTTAGCGATCAGCGGGAGTACGTTCCCGGTTCTGAGTCTTCACTGAAGTCGTCGAATGGCAGTTTCGGCTGATCGTTTGTGCCCAGACCGGATTTAAAGTGCAGTCGGCAGACAGAAACATAGCTTTCGTTGCCGCCCACTTTGATCTGCTCACCCCCGCGAATCGTTTGACCGTCGGAACCGATTCTCAACACCATTGTTGCCTTGCGGCCGCAGTGGCAGATGGTTTTGATCTCCGAAATAACATCTGCCCAAGCCAGCAGAAACTGGCTGCCTTCGAACAGATTCCCCTGAAAATCCGTGCGCAGACCATATGTCAGTACCGGCACACATAATTCGTCGGCCACATCTCCAAGTTCATGGACCTGTCGACGTGTCAGGAATTGTGCTTCGTCCACAAACACACAGGCGACGGGACGGGCAGAATGCTCGCGACGGCAGACGTCCAGGAGCGACTCACCAAGTGAAAAAACGTGTGCTGGAGACTTCACGCCGATACGAGAACTGATCACTCCGGCTCCATCTCGCAAGTTAGTTTCTGGAGTCAGCAACAGTGACCTGAGACCACGTTCTTCGTAATTGTACGCTGCCTGCAGCAGCGTCGTCGACTTCCCGGCGTTCATCGCTGAGTAGTAAAAGTAGAGCTTGGCCATGTTTTCTTAGTTGTGATTGCGACAGCGAATCCACTCGTCATGGCATCGCCGGTTGGATCGATCTGCCGCGAGACGACGAATATATTTTTACGGTCGATTGTACCTCACTCGCTAGCGTGACTGCCCCTGTATAGTGACCACCAGATGACGCCGACCGCCGTGGTTACGATGTTCGCACAGATAAATGCCCTGCCATGTTCCGGTCAGCAATCGCCCGCTGCCAATGGGGATGGAGATCGACGAATCGGTCAGCGAGGACTTCACATGAGCTGGCATGTCGTCCGGACCTTCGCACGTATGCACGTATGGCCACGATTCCGGGGCAAGTTTGTTCAACGCCATGTTCATGTCGACAAGGACGTCCGGATCCGCATTTTCATTCAGCGTAAGCGATGCCGATGTGTGCTGAATAAAGACATGCAGCAGCCCCACCTGAACGTCCTGAATCTCTGGAACTTCCTGCACAATATGTGACGTCACCAGATGGCAGCCGCGCGGAAACTGCGGCAGAACAATTTCCTTCTGAATCCAGTGGGTTACGCTCATACGTGAATGACGTCCTGCGAAAACATGAGTATTCAGCGAGCCGTGAGCGGATCGTCGGTCCTGTTCACTGATGCACGGACCTCGTCGCCGGGCCTATTGCGACAACCTGGCGATGGTAAAGGCAAGGATGTCATCATTCTCCACTGCAGCTTCCTCAAGCTTATCCGTAAGGCCCAGCTCTACGCAGAGCTTTGTGAATGAAAAACCGTTCGGATCTTCCATGCGACTGACGAACGAGGCCGTATCTCTGAGCACTTCGGAGGACCGTCCGATTCGCTGCGCCAGGTCGAGCAATACAAACGCGATCAACTGCTGGTCTGATGTGTCGGATGAATCCTTGAGTCTCTGCATGAAATAGGCAATGGCGGATTCAGGATCTTCACCAGCTAGCGCCGTCAGGAAGAACCGGTTTGCCTTGTAGTATTCGTCGAAGGGAAGTTCCCCCGGATATTGCAGCTGATCCGAGAGCATGGCCCCGTAGGCACACAATTCGACAGCCTGTTTCAGTTCCGGATCGTCAGCATTCAATGATCGAGCAAAACCGACCGTTGAATGCAGATGCGACACATCGATATGGTAGTTGCCTTCGGCAAACAGCCAGTCACGGCCCGTAATCAATTCGCGTATTGAGGCATTTGGTGAAAGTACCGGCATGCGGGCCTCCACTTCGCGACGGAGCGTTGCCTGCACGTCGTCGTAGATGGTTCGTACCATCATGGCGGCAGCCGTTCGGCGTTCCTCCGGAGTCATCTGCTGCTGTAACTGGCTTAACGCTGTGACTGTGTTGCAGGTTCCGTGAGTCTTCAGCAGAAACTCAAGGCCTCGAGCAATGTGAGCACCTTCGTACAGAGCCACATTGACGATTTCGTCGAACGCTTCATCGGGTTCGCGCGGTACTGAGATTTTGTCGATCGCAGCTTTGATCGGTTCCGGTTCCCCGATGGTGCGGAAGTAGGCCCATGCATCCGACAGGTTCCCGTCCTCAAGAAACATCGTGCCAACTTCACGGGCGACGTCTACATATGCATCGCGAAACGCCTGTTCGTGTTCAGCGGGCACATTGTCCAGCGATGATGGCTGAGTCAGTGGTAAGCCCATCTGGTCACGTACCTGCATCAGCTTCGCATCGAACAGACGGTGATAATCCTTTTCATCAGCCAATGTCTTTTGCAGAGCAGACAGCAGATCAGTGCGTGAAGGGGTCTCAGGCAACTGCTGCTTCAAACTATCAATGCGAGGGCTGGATGCGGTCGTGGTGTTCATGAGAGCCTGGGTTTAACTGGAAAATGGTTTAGAGCGATGTCCGTTCGCCGGTTCGGAAAGTGGCAAGTCCTGCCCCATCTCCAAAGCGACGGGGAATGGGCACGTAGTCTTCATGCCCCCTGACCAGATGAACGGGAGCACACTGACAATCTCTGAGCGGCCGTTCGCCATTGGATGCGACCCTGTCACATCACGAGAATGTCCTAGTTTCGTAATTATATTGTGCGAGCTTCTCAATGAAAGTCTCCCACATCGTCAATCGACGCAAAGTGTATAGTCGCAGGGCATAGAAATCTTAAATCCTCAATCCTGTTCTTCGTACTGTTCGTGGTCCGTTTGGAATTGCCGTACCATTGGCGGACCGCCTCAACGTCTTGGGGACGTTGATATCGTTTCCCGCCGATCGGACTTGCGATGATTCTACATGTTGACATGGATGCATTTTATGCTTCTGTCGAAGAACGTGATCGCCCGGAACTGCAGGGGCAACCTGTCATCGTAGGGGGGACACCGGAAGGACGAGGTGTAGTCGCCGCGGCAAATTATGTCGTGCGAAAGTTTGGCGTGCACAGCGCGATGGCAACAGCAGAGGCCCTCAGACGATGTCCGAATGCCGTGGTACTGCGCCCTCGAATGGAGTACTACGTGGAGATTTCTCATCAAATCCGGGAGATCTTCAATCGCTATACGCCGCTGGTGGAACCGCTGTCGCTGGACGAGGCTTTTCTGGATGCCACGGGAAGTGTACAGCTGTTCGGTTCCGTCGAAGCCATCGGACGTGGAATCAAGAAGGACATCCGCGACGAATTGCAGCTGGTTGCTTCTGTGGGCGTTGCTCCGAATAAATTTCTGGCCAAGCTTGCCAGCGATCTGGAAAAGCCGGACGGGTTTACGGTCATCGATTCGGATGCCATACAAAGTACACTTGCGCCATTGTCTGTGAGTCGAATCTGGGGCGTCGGAAAGACGACGAAGCAAAAGTTTGATGGTTTAGGAATTCGAACGATCGGTGATCTTCGACAGCTTTCCCTGCAGCAGCTGCAAACATCTTTCGGCAAAAGCGGAAAGCATTTCTGGCAACTGGCACGAGGCATCGACGAACGAGAGGTGGTGCCGGATCGTGAAGCGAAATCCGTTTCGCACGAAACGACATTTGCTCAGGACGTGCGAGACGGAGATGTCCTGCGAGCATGGTTGATGGAACTCACCGAACAGGTTGCAGGGCGTATGCGGAGAAACAACGTCCAGGGGCGAACGGTCAATCTGAAAGTTCGTTACGGCAACTTTGATACGATCACACGCTCAAAAAGCCTGCCGCAGTCAACGAACACGACCAGTTTATTGTGGTCGGTTGTGTCGGAACTCCTGAACTCTCAACTGCCGGATCGTCCGCTGATTGTCCGACTGCTGGGTATGGGGGTCTCGAACCTGCAGCGGCATTCACCAGTTCAGCAGAATCTGTTCGCAGAAGTCAACGACGAACGAGACACAAAACTGGACGAAGTGGCCGATCAGATTCGAGGACGTTTCGGTACAACGTCACTGCGACGAGGTTCGACAGTGCAGCACGGCGCGGAACACAAGCCAGTTCCTCGGCCCGAGTAGCACACCTGCGTTCCGGACGTGCCGCGACACTCACTCACAGTTGCCCGACATCGGCTATGGCGCCAGATTGATTCGATAGAACCCGCCGCCCGCCGTCACGTACAGGACTTGAGAGGTGGTGCCGACGCCAAAGCAGCAGTTTGTCGGCAGCGACGGCGTCTTTAGATATGCCAGCTCTTTTCCTGCCGGTGAATACACAACGACACCAAAACGATCGGCAGAACGCACGGCCGCGTAAATGTTGCCGGCTTCGTCAATTGTCATTCCATCCGTGCCCAGCTTGTCGCCAAAATTGACGAGGACTCGTTTGTCAGCTAGGGAACCGTCAGGGCTGATGCGGAATGCGTTCAACGTCATGCGGCCCCGCTGCGGCGTCGCATCAGGATCCTGTCCTGTGGAACCGTTGTTCGTTTCCGCGACGTACAAGGTCCTGCCATCGGGAGAAACATGGACACCATTCGGCTTTTCAATATCCGTCGTGACTCGACGAACGTTGCCGGTTTTCGGAACGAACCGGTACACGCTCTGGTGTTTCAGCTCGATCGGCTCCGGGCCAAGGTAGCGAGGATCGCTGAAATACACGCTCCCATTCGGATGAACGACCAGATCATTCGGTGAGTTAAAGCGTTTGCCGTGGAAGCGTTCCACGAGTGGCTTTACGACTCCCTCACTGGTCACTTCGCACAATGCCATCGCGCCACCGTTAGCGCCGCAACTCGCCAACAGTCGACTGTCGGCGTCGAAAAACAGGCCGTTACTTTTTCTGCTGTTTGCGGAAAAGACGGTTGTCTTCTCTGTCGCGGGGTCGAACTTCAGGATCCGCCCGTTTTCGGCAGGATCTCGTGTGATGTCGCTGAAGAAGACCATGCCGTCGCTACGAACGGCTACACCCTCAGTAAACTCACCCTTGTTCCACAGTTCTTCAAGTTGCCGACCGTTCGGAATCAGGGAATCGTTTCCGTTTGAGCACTGCGGTAAAACGCACGCTACAACGACAAACAGGCAATGTGTAAATCGGTACATCGAATTGGTCTCCGGTACAGACATCAGAATTTCACAGGAATCGGATTGTGACCGGAAAGTGACGGTTTGTCCTGCCCACAGCAGAACCGTCCCAATACAATCTGGCACACATCGCGGGGGTTTCCAGTGGAATTCATTCAAAGCCGTGCAAGATGCGTGACTGTAACCAACTTACAGTTCGCAACAGCTTAAAAAACCGGTCCAGATCCTCGTTCGCAATCTTCCCGCTGAAACGGACCACATCCCTGACCCCGATTTTCCAACCGCAGGAATAACGACCGCGCCAAACCGTATCGGTCCAGCCCCGCTCATCGTTCCAGAAGACCCGCCATATTTCAGTCGTGCATCGGAGCCAGCAGCGACGCACGCGCCGATTGCATACAGGCTAAAGGCAGCCGAGTTGACGATTCCGAATCCATGGGCACGGCCCAGACCTGCTGCCAGTCGGACCAACGTGTACGAGATTCGGCAAAGACAACGGCTTCACGAGAAACCGGTTGCAGTCCGTAACTTGCCGACATGCTGACGGGCGTTGGCCTGATCTGATGCCGCCGGTAAAGGTCTATGTGGATCTCTCGGTCAAACTGACGATCCGGCCACACAACAAGCCCGGTATCGCACACGTCATACGGATGCACACCGATCAGGTTTCGCTCCATTTGTTCTCTGACGAGGTCGACGCCGGCTTTGGCGTAGAATCCCCGGATAGCGGTCTCGAAGCTGTGGACCATTTCCGGAGTCACATTCGACAGCCAGCCCTGTTGCGCAACCGTTGCTACCAGCCAGCCACTTTGTTCCTGAAACAGCAGCTGCAGATGTTGGTCGCCGTGTTTGTCACACCGCAATTCCACAAGGAAACTGTTTGACGCGGCGTGGACACGTTCGCACTGAACCGGCGAGTCGGTCCAAACGCTGCAATATGTGAGCAGTCGAATCAGGTCTCGGTCCACAAATCTCCGAATGTCGCGTTCGCAGTGGACAATTGATTCACGAACCGCTCGACGCCGACTGAACCTGTCGAACGACGCCTCTTTGCGTTCCAACTGTCTTAGTTGATGAAACAGTTTGGGCAGCGTTCCTGAATGAAAACCAGGCTTCACCAGTCGTCCACCGTGTTCACCATGCGAGCCGATGACCACGGATTGCAACCAGGGCACTCGATTGGAGGCATACAATCGCCAGTTTTCTTTCAACTCCCAGACAAGAAATCCAAAGATCCCTGGCAGAAAAACGATATTGAACCATGTGATCGGCCCCGCCAGCGGCACACCCAGATATGGCGTGAGTGCGTTGCGCATGTACTGTTCCAGCACCAGAATCACGGGCAGAAAGATCTTATGCGCGACGGTCACGACGGGGAAATGCTTCAAAGGATTCAGCGTCGGCTCAATCAGCAGATTCACGTAAATCCGCAGCAGAAAGGCCACAAAGGACCAGATGACACCAAGGAATGCTTTCAGCACAACCGTCAGCCACGTCTCACCACTGTGAAAACGCAGCCATTCATCCACCGCATAGATAAAGCGTTCAAGCATGTTGAGCAACCACTTGAAAAAGTCGATGACCCAATCAAGCAGGGCGACCAGAAAACGGGCACGCAGGTCATACCATGCGTTGGCCAGCCATTCTGCCGTCAGCTCTTCCGCATCACGCCCAAGTCGTGAATTGACTGCCAGGCTCAATAGCACGGCCACGGCGCCGACCCACCACCAGTCCAGCAACGGCCGCAGTAGCAGCCATGGTACGATTCGGCAACCGGTCCACGCCAGCAGTGACGGCGTGACCACGTTGCGCCGCAGACGCACCATCCAGCGGCTGCGCCAAATACGTTGCACAATTGGAAGACGCAGCAATCTGACGGGCAAATCGTACGCCACCGTGCGCACAACCCTCCAGCCCGATCGCAAAACGTTACCAAACGCATTTCGCAGCGTCGGCAGGTGCACCAGCGCCATCAGCATGAAGCCGACCACCATGACTGGCGGCAGAGCCTGGGCAAAGGTGAGTTCTGCATGGTGCTGAACGGATTCAGTCGTCGCCGCCGTCGTTGCGGTCAGTTCGTTTTTCTGGTCATCAGGATCGAATTCCGTCAGAGTGGCGGGCGCAGAAGTGTCAGCATTGGAGTCACCCGAAGAATCCGCGGCGGCCATCGACAGCTGATCGGATTCCGCGGCCGCTTCGTCAGGATTATCAGGTTCAGCTCCGCTTTGCGGGGGTGTGGTGCCATCGAAATTCGATGCCCGACTCTCTGAATCCGCCAGCTCTACAGTCTCGCCTGCGATGACGTCATCAGCGACTTCCGTTGTTTGCACCATGGTGCCGGACGCTGCAGCGTCGTCTTCCTGACCGTGCGCTGCTCGACTGTTCCTGGCCGCTTCCGTCCGCTTCCTGAGCGCACGCGTCGCGACCGCCAAAATATGATGGGCCCCGACCACGATCACGACCGCGCCGCCGAACGGGATGGCTAGAAACAGCGTGGCAAAACGCCCTGTCCGAGTACCGAAGGCCAGCGAACTGACAATCTGCAGCCAGCGCAGATAGAATTCCCCGCGTCGGTATACGCCATCCAGGCTGACATCCAGTCGATCGTCCGAACGCAGCAGATGGTCACCGCGAATCAGATCCTTGGGGTCTGTCAGGTCCGGCAGCTTCAGGTCGTTGCGACTGATGGCGTCCCGCAGATATCCCATCGTCAGGTATCCGCGTTCGGCGATACAGTCAAGCGACTCTTCCACCATCTTGTCGAACGCAACCTGCTCCGGAACACTTTGGGGGTGCAACCCGACGTCGACGATTGTGTCATGAACAGCAGACCGCATGCGCTGTCGCATCTGTTCTTCTGCGAGTCCGGCGGCCTCGTGAAGCAGATGCGAAAGACGCTCTCGTTCAGCACCGGACAATCGCACGTACACCAGACGTGATGCGCAACTGGCCAGATGTTTGGCCATCATGACTTCACGCAGACTGTTGAGCGGTCGGCGCAACGGTCGTTTACCTCGAGAAACAATCCATTTGACCAGGTCCACCTGATAAACGGTTAGTTCGTGGTCGAGGCAGACTTTCTGGAGGTCGTACAGCAGCCGCTTATCGGAGCTCCAGAAACCGTGAGTCGCATTTTTCAGCAATTCCCATAGCGAGGACTGCCAGTCATTCAGGTCAGACTCGTCAAAAGACAAAGCTTCGTGCAGGCGTCCCGCCAGCTTTTCGATGTCTGCACGGGCCGCCGTCTCGGCAGTCTTCGTATCTTCCCCGGAAGTGGCCGCTTCAAGAGCCCGCGCTGCAGAGACAGCGGCAGCCACGGTGTTGCCGCGTTCGTTCCAGCGGTCCCGTTTTTTCATCAAGCGTGCGTAGCGGCCGGTTGATGGCTTCAGCTGAATCCCTTCAGTCCAGCTTTCACGTTCGCTGGCCACTTTGACCTCGTCACGCATCGCTCCGGACGTCAGGTCCGGCTGCGTAGCGCCGTAAAGCTGAGTTTCCAGGAACAACTTCTCAGCATCCAGATGCTCAGAGAATATCGGCAACACATGGCTGGATTCTGCCAGCGACGGAAACCAGACGGACAGCAGGTCCGGCGAAAACATTGTCAACTGCAGATAGATCGCGGCGAATTCGCAATACGCTTCGATGTGCGATTCCGGGTGAATCACCCGAAGTTCGGAACGAAGAACAGCATGGGCCTCGTCGAATTCGACCTGACCGATTTGGTCGATCAACTGCTGAACACGGGCCCTGGCCAGATCGCCGGTTTCCTGCTCTCTAAGCAGCCGCATGTCAATACAGCCATGGAACAGCCGGCTCCACGTCAGCTGCAGCAGCTCCTGAAGCGGCAGTTCGTCCAGCTCATGTTCTTCCGGCTGAGCCACAAGAATCATCCGACGTGGCAGGTCGGAAAAATCGTCCAGTCCGAGCTCGTCTGGGTGAGCCAGTGAGCGAACGTCATTGAAACGAACGACCAGGACATCGGTGTGAGGAATCCTGGTGGACAGCCGTGCAAATCCGTAGAGTTCGCGAATGATCCGTCTGACGACACGTGCTTCCACCAGAAATGCGTCGTCTCGGGCCTTCCGGACGGCTCGGACGAGTTCTGAGATTTTTGTGGATGGCGTTGCGGTGGACACTGTCGAAGACTGTTAAGCGATTACGGCCGATGAATGGAAAGCCGGTAGTCTACTCAAGAAACACAATCGCGAGAAACCAGCAGCCAGCGGACTGGGGGCGAACAGATTCAGAATGCTGAGCTGTTACGGATACGCGGTTTGGGCAGCTGACGGCGAACGGATCTGCTGACCTGTGTGCACGGGACAACAGGACGTTTGGGGGAGAGATCGGTGTCTCAGCGGTCCTGCAGATGTTCTCGCACTTTTTCAGAGGTGGGTTTCGAAATCAGGCCGTGCTCTGTGATAATCGCAGAAATCAGTTCAGCCGGAGTCACGTCGAACGCAGGGTTATAGACGTCGACGCCATCTGGTACGGTCTGCCTGTCGAATCCATTTGAAATCTCTTCGCGGTCACGTTGTTCAATCGGTATGTGATCTCCGTGAGTAATGCTGAGATCAAATGTGCTGGACGGTGCTGCCACATAAAATGGTATGTTGTGAGTTTTCGCCAACAGCGCAACTCCGTACGTGCCAATTTTGTTGGCCGCATCACCGTTGGCAGCGATTCGGTCAGCGCCGGTCACGACCGCCTGGACATGGCCCTCTTTCATCACCTGAGCGGCCATGTTGTCACAAATTACGGTAACAGGAATTTTTCGCTGCTGCAGTTCCCACGCCGTCAGACGTGCTCCCTGAAGCAGCGGCCGAGTTTCGTCCGCGTAGACTCGCAGAGATTTCCCCGCCGCAACGGCAGCGAAAATGACCGATAGCGCCGTCCCGTCCCCGGCTGTCGCCAGCGCCCCGGCGTTGCAGTGAGTCAGGACTCCCATGCCGGGTTCAAGCAATTCGTGGCCGTGCTGCCCGATCGCGGCACACATCGCCTTGTCTTCGGCGTCGATCTTCTTTGCTTCTTCAAACAGGCTGTCGTGAACTTCTGCCGATGAGAGTGACCGATGCTCAAGGGCAACGGAACTCATCCGGTCCAGAGCCCAGAACAGATTGACGGCCGTTGGTCGACTGCTGGCCAGATACGATGCAACCTCGGCCAGCTTGGTGTTGAAATCCGAACGTTCGTCGTCGCGATGATCTTTCAGTCCGACCACGACACCATAAGCGGCCGCCACGCCGATTGCCGGAGCACCACGAACCCGAAGCACCTTGATTGCCTCCCAGACGCCCTCAACAGTCCAGCAGTCAATTTCTTTGAACTCTGTCGGCAACAGTGTCTGGTCGATCATGTGCAGGGAACCGCACGCGTCTCCTGTCCAGTGTAGTGTCTGATAATTCATCTGATGTGTTCTAACAACCGTGCTTTTACATCTCAACAAAGCGGCGAATTGACCTGAAGAATGCGATACATTGATTTGAGTCCCGCTGTATCAGCAGTCATACTCTGTATTCAATTAATCATGCAGGGCAGCCGGTATGCTGATCTGCATTGGAGTCGACAAACGGCATGAGCTGGCGTCGAACCATCGTCTGATGACTTCAGCTGCTGGCTCTATTCAGATACTCTCAAATTGGATCGTTGTGTCCCTCACGACGCAAAAACATAAGGATTAATCGATTAATGCTGTCGCACATGGTCTATTTCACGTTGAAGGATGCTTCCGAAGAAGCGTGTCAAAAACTTGTTGCCGCCGGTCAGACTTACCTGAAACCACACGACGGAATTCAGTTTTTTGCCATTGGCCGGCTGGCATCGGAATTTGAACGCCCCGTGAATGACAGGAGTTTCCACGTAGCGTTGCACGTTGTCTTCGACACGAAAGACTCTCACGACGTATATCAGGTGTCAGACAAGCATCTCGCATTTATTGAGCAGGGGAAGAATAACTGGGATCAGGTGCGTGTGTTTGATGCATACGTCGATTAAGACCAGCCATTCCGTCAGCGGGCCATTCGCTGTGCGTCCGTTTCAGCTAACGCATGACCTGTCTGGTGGCCTGTCGTGACCGGGACCCAATGACGTCATCAAACACGAAGAATTCTATAGACAAGACCAACATGGCCAGTCGTGACGTGACGTGGCTGGAATGGTTTCTGGCGGCGATCGTTGGGCTTGGACTTGCTCTTGGCGTCTGGAATGGGCTCGCGAAGGGTGGCGGTCTTGTTGGCGGCGATACGTATCCCTACTTTCTGCCGCAGAAGATTGTGCTTGCTGACAGCCTTGCACGCGGTGAACTGCCCTTGTGGCACAACCTGACGGGGCTGGGTTATCCATTGCACGCCGAAAGCCAGGCGGGCGTCTTCTATCCGACGAATCAGATCCTGTATCGCCTGTTTCCCGTCAACATGGCGTACAATACCAGCATCATCGTCCACTACTGGCTGGCATTCGTTTTTGCGTGGCGTTTCGCTCGGTGTCAGCGAATTTCCATGTGGCCCGCGCTGCTGGCGGCACTGGTTTATGTTTACGGCTGGTTTCCTGCCAGAATCTCACTCGAATGGAGCATCATTGGTGGTTTGTGTCTGCCGCTTACGCTGTGGCTCACGGAGTTGTTGGTGGACTCTCCGTCCGCCAAACGTATTGCGTGTCTGGCCGGCTGTCTCGGAATCCATTTACTGGCGGGCCATTTCACGCTGGCCTTCATTAACCAGCTTGCAGTTCTGTCGTACGCAGCTCTGCGGATTATGTTGTCTGCTCAGAACTCATCCTGTGCTGCGATTCCAACACGGCGGTTTGTCCTGTTTCCGGCAGCGGTCGCAGCTGGTTTACTTGTGTCCGCCGTGCAACTTGTGCCATCGTACGAACTAAAGCTGATGAGTCAGCGGGAAGGCGACCGGACAGAGTTCGATCCGACGTACGGCCACATGCCCCCTGTGTATGGGACTCAACTTGTAGCATCATGGTGGTACTGGCACACCCCGGAAATGAAGGCGACTCGAGCCATCATGAAGACGCCTGGGGCCGTTGCCGCAGACACAAATACTGTCGAAGCTCATCTCTACTGGGGGCTGATCCCGTTTGGACTTGTAGTCTGTGGACTCGTTCGCTGCTGGCGACATGGGTTTGATTCCCGTGCACAGATCATCTGGCTGGTGTTGTCGATTGGCGGCCTTGTCTACGCGACTGGCTGGTTAATGCCAGTCACTCGCCATTTGCCAGGGTTCGGATTTTTCATGGGGCCCGGGCGATATACGATTTTGACGGCTCTTGGCGGCGGACTTTTGTCGGCAATGATGCTCGACCGGATCACCCGTCGATTCTCCCGCACCATGACAGCCGTACTCACAACACTGCTGTGCACTCTGACTCTGCCGGATCTGCAGTGGTCGTCTCAGACCATTCAGGATGCCGTGGTTGTAGAGCAGCCGCCGATCGCTCAAATGGACACAAGCTGGTTGCGGCAGACGCTGACTGCGGATGGTGGAACTCCCAAACGGCTGCTGGCTCCTGGCCCCAATGTAGGCAATCTGTTTGGTGTCAGCTGTATTCCACAGTATCTTGGAATCGGTCCGGCCGTGTACCAGGACTCGGCATTGCGTCCCTCAATGGGGGCAGACAACCCTGAAGAAGTGTATCCGCGTGCAGAGACCATTGCTCAGCTCGAGTCACTTGGCGTTTCGCACATCCTGACTCTGGACCCGATCAGCCGGCCTTCGAATGATCTGGAGGAGCTGCGTCAGTATCCCGATACGTTTCTCAACGCCATTTGGGCGCGCGGTGGAAAATCGTGTTTTCTGTACCGTCTACGATCAGAACCGCAACGAGTCGCGGCAGACCCAACGGATGCCATGACGTCATTCCAGCTGCGGAACGTGGAGCCCGACGCGATAGAGATCGAAGTGGATTTGACGGCCGAGGCCAGCGTGATTCTTCGAGAACTGATGTATCCGGGCTGGACTGTCACCGTTGATGGCGAACCAGCGGTCTCTGATTCAAGTGATGGCATCATGCGATCAGTTTTGGTCTCCGAGGGGATACACACGATACGATGGACATTTAACTCGAACAGCTTCTACATCGGTGCAGCCATCAGTATCGCTATTCTGACATGCCTTCTCGCGATGGTTGTATCAGAAGGTCGGCGTGCAGTCTCAGCGGATTCTCCTTTGGACAGGAAACAGGACGTGACAGTATGAAAGCGGCATTCATTGAGAACACCGGACCGGCCACGAACATCAAAGTCGGATCTGCCGATGTGCCCAGGATTCAACCTCAGCAGGTGCTTGTTCGCACAGGCGCAGTAGCAGTGAATCCCATTGATACATATGTTCGCAGCGGCAATGTTAAACTGGAACTGCCACCACGCTACATCGTCGGCTGTGATTTTTCCGGTACTGTTGAGGCGGTCGGCACCGACGTTTCCGGCTTCTCCACAGGTCAGCGCGTTTGGGGCAGTAATCAGGGGTTGTTCGGTCGACAGGGTACATTTGCTGAATATGCGGCCATCGACGAATGCTGGCTGTACCCGACTCCGAATGGCATTTGCGACGAAGATGCCGCTGCCGGAGCGTTGACGGGGATCACGGCACATCTTGGCCTCCACTTACACGGTGGACTGCAGACGGGCGAAGTTGTCTTCGTTAACGGCGGCACAGGTGGCGTCGGATCGGCAGTCGTTCAGCTGGCAAAAGCTGCCGGAGCAACTGTAATCACAACGGTTGGCAGCGAGCAGAAGCGACAGACGGCAATAGAACTTGGGGCCGATCACGTGATCAATTACCGTGAAGAAGACGTCGCGACCAGGCTTTCGAAGTTAGTCACGGAACAGCAGCCGATAAACCTGTGGTTTGAAACACTGCGGACACCGAATCCGGACGCAACGATTCCCTTGCTGGCCAAACGCGGTCGTTACGTACTGATGGCTGGCCGCGACGCGCGGCCGGAGTTCCCCGTAGGACCATTCTATGTGAACGACCTGCGAGCCATCGGCTTTGCCATGTTTAACGCATCTGCGAGGGAGCAGCGATTGGCAGCTGACAACCTGAATTCGCTGATGGCAGATGCCAAACTGAGACCGCTTATTGGCAAACGATATTCACTGGACGACACCGCCGCTGCTCATCAGCTGCAGGAAGAAAACACTCTGACAGGAGCGGGAACGTTGTCCGGAAAGATAGTCCTGACTCCGTGATGGCACCATTTGCGGAAATCGGCGCCGCAGACAGGCCACAGAATTGAAGTTTTGAGATCCGCCAAATAGAGTCGTCGAGATTTTGCGCGAGCACAGGCTGTTTGCCGGAGCTGGGTTGAACGCTTATTGCGGCGATCAACGTCAGACAACTGTAAGAACAAAGAAGAGTAGAAGAACGGATATGTGAAGTTTGAATGGTCGTGGGATGCGGCCATAATTCCTGGTGAACTGCCGATCGAACACCGTACCAATCATGACGGACACATTGCAACAACTCGAATTCACCGCCCCCTGGGATGAGCGGCATCTATTGGGTCTGGAACATCTCTCTGCCGAGCAGATTATTCGTATTCTGGATCTCGCCGACCGGTTCCAGTCCCTGGGAGAAAGTTCGTCTCAGAAACTCAATATCCTGAACGGCACCGTGGTTGCCAATCTGTTTTTTGAGAACTCAACGCGAACCAAGACCAGCTTCAATATTGCAGCGCGGCGGCTGGGAGCCGACACGGTCGATTTTTCTGCCAGCGGCAGCAGTCTTTCGAAGGGCGAAACCTTCGTTGACACAGCTTTGACAATCGAAGCGATGGGCGTCGATCTTGTTGTGTGCCGCCATCGCACTCCGGGAGCTCCTCAGTTGCTGGCTCGGCACCTGCGTGCGGGAGTCCTGAACGCTGGCGACGGCACTCATGAACATCCGACCCAGGCCTTACTGGACATGCTGACCATTCGACAGAAGCTGGGACGTATCAAGGGGCTGACCGTTGCTCTGGTCGGCGACATACGACATAGCCGAGTTGCCCGGTCCAACATTCACGGACTGACAAAGCTGGGAGCGAAGGTAATAGTCTGTGGCCCGGCAACCCTGATCCCGCGAACAATTTCCCAGATGGGCGTCGAGATTGCCTACAACCTTGATGACATTCTGCCGCACGTCGATTGTGTGAATCTGCTGCGTGTGCAGTTTGAACGGCAACGCGGAGCATTTTTCCCTTCAATACCAGAGTACGCTCATCTGTTCGGGATGAACGGAGATCGTATTCGGCGCGCGAAGGACGGTCTGCTGGTACTGGCCCCGGGGCCGATTAATCGGGGCGTGGAGCTGACCCCGGAAGTTGCTGACGGTCCACATTCGGTCATCCTTAATCAGGTATCAAACGGACTGCTGATTCGCATGGCCTGCCTGTACCTTCTGGCAAAGAGAGCAGGCAAGTCATGAAAACGCTGATCAGCAATGGGACCATCATCGACCCAGGCAACCGCATCGGCTCAGTGGGCTCGATTCTGATCGAAAACGACAGCATTACCGGAGTGTACGTTGGTGATGCCCCATCCGATGCAGATCGAATTATCGACGCGACTGGCTTACTGGTTTGTCCTGGGTTTATTGATCCGCACGTCGCCGTCCGAGAGCCAGGGTTCGAAGAGGATGAGACGATTGCGAGCGCCACTGCGGCAGCTCTGGCTGGCGGTTTCACCAGCATTGCGGCGCTGCCCGACACGAATCCGGTCGTCGACAATCGCGGGTCTGCGGAATTTGTGAAGCGGCAGGCAGAACGAGCTGCCAATTGTCGGGTGTTTCCACTCGGTGCCGTCACAAAGGGTCACCAAGGGGACGAACTGGCAGAAATCGGGCTGCTGGTGGAAGCCGACGCCGTTGGATTTACGGATGCCAAGAGGCCTATTGCCAACGCAGAGGTAATGCGACGTGCCCTGGAATATACGGGTATGTTTAACCGGCCGGTGCTGCATCATTCCATCGTGCCCGAACTTTCCGAAACGGGCGTCATGCACGAAGGCTTCGAGTCAACGCGTTTGGGTCTCGTCGGCATTCCAGCTGCCGCCAGTGACATCATGACAGGACGTGATATTGCGCTGGCGGAACTGACGGGAGGCCGTGTGCACATCATGTGTATCAGTACGCGGGAGGCCGTTGAACGTGTGCGCCTGGCGCAGACCCGGGGTGTCAGCGTTTCTGCAGACGTGACACCCCATCATTTATTGTTCACGCACGAGGTCATGCAGTCGTTCGACACGCTCTATAAATGCAATCCTCCACTGCGATCTCAGGAACACGTGGATGCGCTGATTGGGGGGCTGCGTGACGGCACCATTTCGATCATCAGCGCGGATCACCAGCCTTTGGCGATTGAAAAGAAAGACGTTGAACTCGACGTGGCCCCGTTCGGGATCTGTGGGCTGGAGACGTTGCTGGCGATCTGCGTCGAGACTCTGATTACGCCACGACATCTGACCTGGTCGCAGCTGATCTCGTGTCTGACAATCGGACCGGCGAACCTTCTGAACCTGCCGCATGGTACGCTTGGGGTGGACACCATGGCCGATGTGACATTCATCGACCCGGCAGAGCAGTGGACGGTCGATGCGGCAGCATTTCGGTCCCTTAGCCGCAACACGCCGATCAACGGTCGCCTCGCGACCGGACGCGTCGTAGGCACCATGGTTGGCGGCGAACTTCGATTCTCGACGCGAGAACTATGATTCGATTTTCAGCTGTGGCTGACAACGTTTTACGTGGACTTGTGGCCGCAATTAACCCTTTGGGGCTGAGGTTAGTGACTCCCGCCAGCCAGTCGCGTTCACGACAACAGGTAAGTTGCTCTAGGTCGCCTTGGCTGCGGTTTCAGGTGGCTCCGTGTCGACGTCCGTCCACTTCATGTTCGAGTCCATCGGCTCGATTCGCAGGACGACTTTGCCGTCCTGAAAGACTCGAACTGTTCCCGTCGATTCAGAGACAGCAATTGCAATCGCATCTGTGGCTTTCGAAATTTCCGCAGCGGCCCAGTGCCGCGAACCGAGCCCTTTGGACACAAACACCTCTGCCGAGGCCCGCAGATGACGTCCGGCAGCGTGCACGACACCATCAGACGAAACGACGAAGGCCCCATCAATCTGGGCCAGTTCCTTGATGCTCTCACGGACTCGAGGACTGCGGATCAGGCACTCTGCCTTCGCATATCCACGAAATGGGTCATGTACCTGTTCCTGTGAAAGCGACATAACCTTGCGATGCTGTCCCACTACAAACAGCGTTCCTACGGGCTTGCCTTCGCGGCCTTCACGGCCAATTTCGCAGGCCAGATCCACCACGATTCGCAACGTTTCCAGCGGAACCTGCGTTTCCAGACGCTGCAGATCACGCGACGTAAGCTTCGCCAGCTGCTCGGCCAGATGAATCAGGCTGATGGTGTCGCACGAAACCTTTTCGTAGGCCGCGTAAAGCGCAACCACAACGTCACCTGACTGCAGTAATTCGTCAGCAATGGCTTCCAGAAGAACCTGAGACACCTGAGTACTTCGGGTCTGAGGTTCGTGCTCGATCACGACCAGGTCGATTTCGTCCTCGCGAACCGCCGCTTGCACGTCGGGGTCATCTGACGCAACCAGTAAGTATGTCCCTCGCAGCAGTTTCTTCACTGCGGAAAAATCAAATACTCTGTCGGAAAGCAACACCACGGCCCGCGCCGATTCCAGGTCGGCAAGACGTTTTGCAGACTTCAGGACGTGCTGAAACTGCTGGCTGAGCTTTTTCCGCTTCATTCAACGAGTGTAAGCGATGCCCACGTTGGGTCAACGGATGAGACACGAAGGTTCTTTGACTTTCTGACAACACAGTTCACTCCCGCAGTCCGAACACGGTTCCATCAGCGGCGCGACAATTACCGACCGTAGGAGATGACAATGTTCGACCGAGCTGTTTCGATCGAGATGGACGATGTAGCCGCGTCGTTCAGAAACTGAACGGGCTCATCACGTTCGACGGAATAATCGGAAAACTCCTTTTCAGCAAGCGTTTTCCCTGTCTGTCCATCGATCACAGTCACAACCAGAAAACGGCCATTCTCAGATACGTTAGTGCCCCCGTTATTCTGTCGTCTTCCGATCTGGCGTTGCAGAAGCGAGTATTCCTGATTTCTCCATGACCACGTGACCAGTAAATCTGTTGGGGCCCCATGAATTTCAGCCAGCACCGATGGCACCGCAGGACGACTCCACAGAATCTTGCCAGCCTCTTGATCAATGCAAATCAGCGTGCCTGATTCGAGACGTGTTTCACCCATGCGAGACACACCGGACAGTCGGCTGCGAGAAGGGTTCCAGTCCTTGATCAGGACAAACAGTTGATTCCGACGTTCAAATGCTTTCATCCCGGTGATTCTCTGGGCGTTGAGGCCATCCGGCAGCGAACACCTAATGTCTGAGCGTCCTGTGTGAAGATCGATCACGACGACGTCCATGTCGTCCGAAATCGTCACCGCCCGTCCTCGAGGCAGAAATTCAGCGACGCCCGGAGCGAGGATGCTCACCGGGGCAGATGATTCCATGACGTTATCGCCCGATCCTGCGTCGACCAGGACCAGACGCTGATCCTTGTGAAACAAGACCATTCTCCCGTAGACGAGTGGCCTCTGACCTGCGGGAATGTCCAGGCGTATCGTGTCCAGACGCTTTCCGTCCTTCATCCGAAACCGCTGGCAGCCATTCATGTTCTTTCCGATAATGCCAACAAACTGTTCATCGCCGATAAGTCGTCCAGACTCTCCGAAACCAGGAGTCAGATCAGAGAATACTGTTCGCTTCCAAAGCACACTGCCGGTGAACGGGTGAAGACACGAAATCTGGTTGCCCGTTGCGACAACCAGGTACCCGGGGCCCACGGGACCAATTTGGATCGGTGAGCCATTCGTCACGTCGCGGTCAATTCGTTTCCACCATAACAGCGACGAACCATCCTCGGGCACCAGCGACATTACTCCTACGTGTCGATCGTCGTTGAGCGGAATGATGCCCATCGACTGAAATTCGTCTGGCGGAACGAGTATTTCCGCAGTCATTGGCAGGCGGGTCGGCGCAGAGATCGCCCCGAATTCCATATTGACTGAGACGACCCCCTTTGATGTTCTGAACAGACGATCGGAAAACCAATCGGGAGTTTCCACCGTTCCTTTTTCCATCGACAGCATACGGACAAGCCGACTGCCCGTACTCAGCGACAGCGTCTCTTCAATCTTGATTTCCGACGGACGCCGCTCTGCCGCTCCAGCGCCGGAATCAGATTCTATCGCCACGGTCTCGCCAGTCGATATCCGCACACCAAGTCCTGCAGGCAGGCTGCTCTCAAGTTGCAGGCGATCTGCGTCGGTTGCACTTTGGGCTGCAGCCAGTAAGAACAGATGTGCGGCCGTCGGGTAGTGACTGTCAACAAGACGTTTCGCGAACGAGACTTGACTGGCGACGTCTCCAATTTGCTGAGGAAACAGAATCGCATGTTCGATGGTCGCGAACGAGAGTCGCGGTTCTTCATCAGGTGAAAACGGAGCAACCGCCCGGGCATGGTCGCCAGAAAAATCAGTCCATGCAGCGACGTCCGCCCGGACTTCCCAGTCCGGGAGCAGCGTCAGCCTGGGCGCTTTTCCCTTTAACGACGGCATACGAGCAGACCCCAGAAGGAAACGCCGAATCTGCTGTTCTTCTGTCAGAGCCAGACGGTCAAGAACCGCCATCGCAGAAGGAACGGTGTCGACATCCGGAGCATGCTCGAAACTTTTTCCGGCCAGCAATAGCAGCAGCGTTTCGGCGAGAATCTCATTCGCCTGGGGCCCAACCATATCATCACTCAGCAGACTTTCCAGCCCTGCGACGCCTTTCTCAAGGTCGGATGAAAGCAATTCGGTTTTAGCTCTGACAAGCTGCTCCTGACTGGTCAGGGAGTCCGGTTGTACCGCTCGTTGCCGGACGGACTGAATTGTCGGAAACACACTGACAGAAAGAGGCGTTGCCGCACATATGATTTCGTCGTCGGCGACCAGAGAACCGACTGCGGCGTCAGAGAGATTGGAAAACATGGCCTGCGACACTCTGTTGGTCCGCCCTGTGCTCATGTCAATTTGTGTGATCGTGCCATCCTGAAGTGGAATCACGCATTGTGCGCCGTTGCACGTGCCCCGGCCCGTCTGTTCCTGAATCGGTGTGATCCACAATTGCGTGCCGTCGCTCATGTTGAGTGCTCGAACATGACGGTTTCCGACAAGGACGGCACTGTCCTGCAGAACGGCAACCGCATAACGGTCGCTACTGCCTTCAACACGGCCAACGCCAGCCACATTGCGATCTGCCTGCCACAGAATTTTTCCGGAATCGGTGTCGATGCAGTGGATCATCGTGCTGTATTCCGACGCCCATACCATCTTACCGTCACGAAACAACGGGCGAAAACATGAACGAGTTCGTGACTTCGTCTGCGATAAAAAAGATGGTCTGCCCGAATTTGCAGAATTGTCTGCATCCCGGACATTGGTGGCCCATTTAAACTGTCCGTCGACCAGTCGTGTCCCAATCACAACTCCACCATTGACCGCGCAGATCAGTGTGTCTCCCTGAATCCCGCATAACGAGATGCCGCTGGGTTCGTCAACCAAGATGAAGCGACTGCGGTACCTTGGAACAGGTACATTCTCATAGGTCAACGGCCGCTGCCAGATGGTACGTCCGGTCGCCTGCGTCAGACAGCTGAGCCAGACAACTTCTTCGTCTGTCGACAGAACAAACAGCATGCGATCGTAAACAAGCGGAACGCCCAGAAAACGTCGCCCGTGAAACTCAGGCTTCAGGTCACCTGCTGCGTCTTCAGCAGATTCGCCGGCGCTGCTTGGCGACATTCGGTGTACAGAGGAAGTGTCGTCTTCGTCAGAATGAATGCGGTATGCAAAGTTCCGGCTGCCCACAGTCCATGCCACGTGTGGCCTGAGTTTCATCTGGACGGCCACCAGCCGTGTCCCTGCTCGCCCGTTGTCCGTTACGGTCACATCACGTGGATTCAACCCTCCCGCGGCCGAATTCTGACGCCGGACGACCTGGTTGCCGAAATCGCGAAAACGATCGACAAAGAACAGGAAGTCCTCATCGACAGCCATGCTTCCGACCTCCTCGCGGCTCAACAGATGAGCAATCGTGTCGCGTGACGGCGGCGAGTACTCACGTGTATCTTCCAGTCGCACATCGTCCGACACAGTGTCCGTCGGCAGAACCCAGTGAATTTCGCCGGTGGCCCGCCTGAAGGATACGATTCGAAACGGAGTGCGCAGGATGACGGCGTCCGGCGTAATTAACGGACTCCATGAATTTGCCGCTAGTTCACGACGTTGTTCAGGCTGCAACAGCGGAGCAAGCGTGAACACCGCTTTTGAATTTTCCCAGACCGATTCCTTCCACTGCCAAAGGGGTTCCGGCCACGGAAGAGACAATTCCCGTGGAACGTCGGTCTGCCCGACCACCGAGACTGTATTTGCAGAAGGGGCTGCATCCGCACGATGTTTTTTGAATCGATGCCTGAACTGTCCCAGCAGATCTGCGGTGGGAAAACTCACTGCGGTCGCAGCAAAATATTCCATTTCACCGACAATGGCTCGGGCCAGCCTCACCTGCCCTCGATTCAACGCCAGAGTGGTTCGCAGCGCCAGCGATTCCATTCCGGAACGCGTAAATGGGAACCGCCGGGATACGCCACGCAATGCCTCGACTGCGCCACCAGCGGTGGCTTCGCGCAAGGCCTGAGCAGCCAGTGCTTCGGTCGTCTGGGTCCACTCAGAACGTGTGACGAAGTCAGCCGTCTTCAGAACTGCGATGGCAGAACGATAAGTGCTATACGAAGGCTTTCCCGACAAGATCGGGGTAAACGCGTCATGCGGCTGGCTGAAAATCTGCATAAGTGCCACAAAGGCAGCATCGTTGTCACCGTTCCGCAGACTGCGTTCAGCACCGACCAGCAACCGCGCCTCCTCTGCAGATTGAATGAGATTCTGCTGAAGAAAATCTGTCGGCCCATGAAGGCTGCCAGAACGCTGTTTCGTGCCATCATCAGCCGAGGCAGCACACACTGACAGAATCAACAGACCACAACACAACACGACGGCCTGAATATGCCAGACTGCCCTGCAACGTGTGAGGAAACGGTGAAACCGAACAGCGTGCAACATTTGGTCTCCATCATCGTGGGCAGCGAAACGCATATTCAGGTGTTGTCAGCAAACAACAACACCGGACAACGTTGTGCGACGAAACCCGATATTTCCCGGAAGGAAAAGCTGCGAAGTGACCGCCGGCTCACTGGGCGGCACACAGCCGTAGTTACTCGAACAGTTCATCATACTCCAGCAGATCATCTTCTGTCACGAACCGATGATGCTGTTCTTTCAGAACTCGTAAAGCCTCGTCAACGTTGTCCACATATATCGCGACGGCACCGCAACGATTACGTCGATACATCAGCGGATATACGTAATGCACGTTCAGTTCTGCCGACATCAGACTGGCGCAAATGTTCGTGTGCGGCTGATCTACATCCGGCAGCATCACGCCAATGACTTCACATTCACAGAATGGCAGGCCTGACAGTTCCAGCAATTCTCGAGTGCGTTCATGGCTGTTCGTGATCAGCCGGGCGATGGCACTGTCTGCGGAATCCAGCATCGAAAGCGCCACAATTCGAAGATCGTCACGTTCCACTTTGCGCAACAACTCATGAAGGGAGCCGACTTTATTCTCCAGAAAGACCACAAACTGTTGCAGACACGGCCAGTCGCGACCGCGGGACGTAATAGCATCGACCGGACTGTCTTCGCCGTATCCAGAACTCATCAGATCGTTGCTCCTCCAGTTGTCAGCGTCTCAGAAACCGGCAGGACAGGACCGGCACGCCTGCCCTGGTGCCTTACCGCGTTTCACGCTGATTTGTTGTCGCCGGAAATATATTTCAATTGCAGTGTCGTTACTCTCACGAGCCAGTATTGATTGCGGCAATCTGCTCTGGCGCGTAGCAAATAACCACATGTCAAAACTGGCCTGCATTATGCAGACTCGCGGAAGGAATCACGCCCACCAATGATGGATCCTGCGTCGAAACGTGTTCCAAAATAGCTCTCAATAGCTTTCGTGTCATTCAGCACAGTTTCGGCGCTACCTGACACAAGCACCTGACCATCTTTGATAATGTAGCTTCGATCGGTGATCGTCAGTGTCTCACGTTCACGGTGGTCAGTCAGCAGAATCGATATGCCCTTGTCTTTCAACCCCTGGATAATGTCCTGGATGCTGTGAATCGTAACCGGGTCGATTCCCGTGAAGGGTTCATCCAGCAGCAGAATCTGAGGATCGCTGGCCAGTGCCCTCGCAATTTCCAGGCGTCGCCGTTCGCCACCGGACAGCGATCCGGACCGCTGTCGACGTTTATCGAGTAGTCCGAACTCTCCAAGTAACTGATCAATCCGTGCTTTTGAAACTTTTCGCTCCGCGCCTCGGAATTCCAGAATGGCGAGGATGTTCTCTTCGACAGACAACCTCGCAAAAATACTGGCGTCCTGAGGCAGATATCCAAGGCCGTGCTGAGCCCGCTGATACATCGGCCAGGCGGTAACGTCCTTGCCGCGCAGAAATACTCGACCTTTTGTAGGCGTCGTCAGTCCACAGGCGATACGAAATGTCGTACTTTTGCCTGCTCCGTTGGGCCCCAGCAGTCCAACAATTTCGCCTTCACGGACGCTGAAGTCGACACCGTCAACCGCCCGTTTTCCCGGGAAGTCCTTGACCAGTCCCTCGCATTTCAGCAATGCCATCACAGAGTCCCTTCTGCTGCACTGTTATCATCAGGATAACGCTTCTCAGCGAATCTTCTTCATTCGTTGAAGGTTAGGGTAAAACGGTACGCGAACGGAAGGATACCCTCCCGGATCCGCCGTGTCACGACCGGAATGATAGCGGACCGCAATGCCTTCTCCGCCGTTCAGAAATGGCACGCCGTGCGGCCAGAAGATGAACAGGGCCTTGCCTATCAAATCCTGTTCCCGAACGGCATAGCGATGGCTGAAAACGCCATTCATGGGGCGTGACTGAAAATCAAACAGCCGACTGTCCTTGCTCATCGACGAATTGTCGCCAAACATCAGATACTCCCCTTCGGCCAACTCGTACTCACCGTATCGGCCGTATTTATCTAGCTGTGCGGCTGATTGATCCGCGTAGGTATTTGCCCACCCCTCAGGATTTGTGAGTTGCGACTGTAGATCGTAGGGCAGTTGCACTTCGTTCTGCTGAACGTTGTTCCCGAAAGTCGGCTCAACGCTGACACCATCTTCCTGATCGAACGCGACGATATCGTTCCGATAGTAGATGTCTCGTTGCAGCAACAGATCGGACACTGTCACTGTGGCGTTACTTACGGCAATACCACAGGGAGCAAGGTCGCGCTGAGTCGGCCAGGGCTCGTCCGAGGAATCGCGTGATGTAGATGTGTCAAACTGTACCAGACGCTGGTCGACCCACAGACACAAACGGTCGTCGACATTCGCGAATGTGAGGGCATAGGCCCCGGGCCCTGCAACTCGAGTGTCCGCAATCGCAATTCTGTTCACTTCGCTGCGGCTGGCCGAATCGAGTGCAATCAACTTCGCTGCCCCCGTCTTTAGGTTCACGACACATTGAAATGTTGTCGGCCCTTCGACCAGCTCTAACGTCAACTCACTGGAATCTTCCACTTCAGCGACGTCCACGACACAGTTAAGCGTCAGGTCTCCCACCCAGTAGATCCCGCCAGGGTATCGTGAGCCATACGCGTTAAACGTGCAGAAGTCCGTTACAAGGCTGGCTTCAGGGACGGGTAGATCAGGGTGTACGTAATCCGGACGCGGTGACTCGTCGGCATTCGTAACAACCGCGGTCTTCTCACTAGCGACCGTCCGCTCCCTGCCGTCGCCGTCGGTGTAACTCACATCAACGCTTATGGACGTGCCCACGTCAGATTCGTTCAGTGTGTAGGTACCATCGGTTGCTCCGTCGATTGGCGTATTGCCTCGATACCACTGAAAACCGTATTCGCTCTGCCCACCTGCATCACTCAGGAAATCTGTTTCCGCGGTAAGCCTCCTATTTTCCATGACCTCCCCGGTGACAACAATGCCGAAAGGCCACGAGGCCCCCGCTGGCTGAAAATGGCGATAGCGCAGCCAATGCACATCGGCATCCGCCTCACATTGGTACGTTCGATTTTCTCGGTCAGAGGTCCATCCGTTGCTTGCCTCCAGCCAGCCGCCGACACTGCCTGATGCATCCGACTCTCTTGATCCCTCCCAGCGTTCTGGCCAGCCCAGTTTAATCAATGACCGGGCTGGATACTGGTCGTCATAAACGGTCAGCTGAATGTCCTTCTGAACGAAGGGATCCTGTTTGCGCCGGATATTCCAGTAATCGCTGTCCTTTGCCTTCGCCCAGATATCGCCTTTGCGAATCCTGATTGTTTCGTTTGGCAATCCGACCAGCCGCTTGATGTAATTGACGTGTGCCTGCTCCGGATTCTTGAACACAACAACGTCAAACCTCTGGTAGTCTGAAAATTGCTTGTTCACCAGAATTCGGTCACCGTTGAAAACAGCAGCATCGCGGGCATAGTTTTCTTTCCCGCAGTTCCCGCAATAGACCTGCTGAATACGATCTTCCAGACGACCGGTTTCCTGATTGATCTCCGAGCTTGCTCCGAGAGCGAACTCAAAACCACAGCCGTCGCACGTGATTTCTTTGTGCCGACCGTAAAGCGTCGGAGCCATGGATCCGGTAGGAATCACGTAGGCTTCGGCTTGAAACGTTTTGAACAGGAAGGCCAGAACAAAGGCGATAGCGATCGACTCCACAGTCTCGCGCATTCCGTCGCCCTGTTGTTTCTTCTTTGTTGCCTTCTTACCGTCCTGATCATTCCCTGACGGTGAATTCGATTTCGCTTTGGCAGACATCTTCAATCCAGTGGTACGATTCGATTTATTAAGGTTCTGGTCAGGCCTCGAGACTGGACGCAAACACCACATCGGAGTGATTCGTTGCGAACGACGAAATCTTTGAAGTCCTGAGCAACGTATGACGTCGCCGAGAGACCAGATGTTTTAAAATCACAAGGATTTTGGTCCGGTGCTGAAACAAAACGGAGAGTTTAACGAGTCCAGAGTGGATTATTTCGGCTTGGGGACATTCGTGCGTCGCAGGCCATAAACGTCGATGGTGACCGCAAATCAGCCTGATGCGTTGTGCTCCGGCTCTCATACGTAGACGCCGGGGTCCACGTCCGGGAAAAGTCAATGAATGTATCGAATTCGATCAAAGTCCGGTATCCGGATCGGCAATTCATAACCACCCAGCGTCAGTTTGCCAGGCCGCGACGGCAGATGCACAACAAATGGCTTACCAAGAAGCAATTTGTGCGGTACACACGGAGTACCCCAGTTCCGGCTGTCGGAGGATACGGGACTATTGTCACCGTGGACGAAATACGCGTCCTGCTCCACCAGAAACGGTGAATCGACGCCGTTTTTCCTGCGTCCGGGAGTGTAGAAAACGTCGCGATAGAGCCTCAGTGTTTCAAGTTGTACAGAACCTCCAGCGATACCAAGGCCCCAACGATGTTGCCGAGTAAGCACTGATGATGTTGCTTTCGCAGAGGCGCTGGCATCGTTGGCCGGTGGTTCTTTCACCAGACCACTGGTCATCTGAAAATCCAGTTCTGGAAACAGCTGCCGGTCGTTCACCGCAAATAACACGCGATGGTCGAAGTTGGACGCTTCAATCTTCAACTGCACACCGGCAGCCTCGGCACCCCTGTCTGCAAACTGCCCAGAGCGAATTAGCTTGCTGCTGCCCTCCGCATATAGGGCCGCCTTCCCCGTGAGCGGATACAATTCCAGGCGGATGACCTCATGCTGGACGGGCACATGCACATGCAGCACCGCGGGCGGTTCGGTCCACGTCAGTTCCGCCAGCAGCGCCAGGTCTTCCACCGAATGCTCGGGCGATGGAACCGAAGTGTTGTAGCCATAGCGATCTGTCACCGGGGCCATGTGCGACAACGCGCCCAGACGATGAACCGCCTGTTGAAATTCTGCTGACGCTGCCCACGAAACCAGATCCTGCTGCATCCTGTAGGGCATGACGCCCTGTAATCTTAATACTTCGTTAACCTGATCATACTCCAGCCTGGTCAGCCAGGATATGGGCCTGCGCTGCAGCTCAGACACGCACGTCTGCCAGTCCGTCAGCCCTTCACTCAACGGAAGCGAGACTTCTCGATAGTGAACGCCACCTGACCTGCGCCAGTTCTGCAACCGCAGCCAGTCCACATCATTCGCCGCCGGGCCAGCGTGGTTGCCGGCGTTGCACACGAGTCTGCCGTTTTCAGCAGTCCAGCCGCCATCGGTTTCCCACGGCATCTGCCACTCATCAGAATCTGCCAGATGTGAAAGGTTAAACACCTCAATTCGCATGTCGCGGACGGTTTCCAGATCCTTTCTGGCGATCCCCCCTTCAATAAACAAATCCCCGCCCAGTACCTGCAGACTTTCACCAGGAAGACCGACGACGCGTTTTACGTAAGCCTCGCCCGGATTTTCCGGATTTCGGAAAACCACACTCTCCCAGCGTCGAGGCCGGCGAAAATCGAAAACGTCTTTGTGCACCAGCAACTGGTCACCATGATTGACCGGAACCCCTGCCACGTTAATGGTGGACTGACCACAGTTGGGACACGTGGCATAGCCTGCGGCAGCGGCCGGTTCAGGGGCCCCCGCGGCGTCCATGGATTCGTCAAAGCTGACGCCGAAGGCGAACGAATAGTCACAGGTCGGGCATTCAATTCGTTTATGAAACCCAAGCAGGCCAGGAGCCATTGAACCGGTGGATATCAAATATCCCTCCAGAACAAACCCGCGCAGCAGAATCATGGCGATCACGAATGAAACCGCGAGTTCCACGAGATTTCGCGTCCACTGAGGCTCAGGTTGTCGACCGAATCCTGAAGTCATCCTGGAAAGGCAACAGCGTGGGACAATAAAAAACTCCGAAGCTCGAAAGCTTCGGAGTTGATCGAGTTATCGGTTGTGACGCAAGTGCGACTAAGTGTCGCTGCTGTCAGCTGAGTCTTCCGAGGAACCAACGGCGACTGGTTCTCCTTCCGGTTCATCCGCAGGTTCTTCTTCATAATCGCTGACGAAGTTGAGCTGTTTCTGGTCGCCCACCTCTTTGATTTCCACTCGAATCACGTTCTTGCCCTCGAACGTGCCCCTCAGCAGTTCTTCCGACAGCGGATCTTCAATGAAGCGTTCAACACTGCGTCGCAGCGGTCGAGCACCGTAATCGAGACCGTCATCGACTTCGCCCTTGTCAATAATAAAGCTGCGAGCATCGTCGCTCAGAATCATCTTCAGGCCCTTATCTCGCAGCCGACCGTAGACCTTGTCCAGTTCGATGTCGACGATCTCCATCAGTTCAGCTCGTGACAATTTCCGGAACACGACAACTTCGTCCAGTCGACCCAGGAATTCCGGTTTGAACTGTTTTTGCAGTTCGTGCATGAGATTTGTTTTCATCTCTTCATAAGAACGGGTGTCGTCTGCGTCGCGAAGAGTATGCAGCCCCATGCTGCCGCCATGCGCCATTTTGCTGGCACCTGCATTTGTTGTCATGATCAGGACAACGTTCTTGAAATCGACCGTACGGCCAAAGCTGTCCGTCAGGTGCCCTTCTTCCATGATCTGCAACAGCATATTGAAGACGTCCGGGTGGGCTTTTTCGATTTCGTCCAGCAGGACGACGGCATAAGGCCGGCGACGAATTTTTTCCGTCAACTGACCACCTTCTTCGTAGCCGACGTATCCCGGAGGTGCACCGACCAGACGGCTGACGTTGTGCTTCTCCATGTACTCTGACATGTCCAGCTGTATCAACGAGTCCTCTTCACCGAACATAAATTCAGCCAGCGTCTTGGCCAGCAGAGTTTTGCCGACGCCGGTGGGGCCTGAAAACAGGAACGCACCAGTGGGCCTCTTCGGGTCCTTCAGGCCACTGCGACTGCGTCGAACGGCCTTGCATATCTGTGTAATGGCTTCGTGCTGACTGATGACTTTCTTGTGCAGCTCGTCCTCCATCTGTAGCAGGCGAACCGTATCTTCACTCGACAGTCGAGTCAGCGGGATGCCCGTAATTTTGGCGACAACTTCTGCCACAACTTCCGCATCCACGACACCATCAGTCTGCTTGGATTTTTCACGCCACTCGTCCGTCAGCTGGTCCTTCTTGCGTCGGAGCTTATCAGCCTGATCCCGCAGGGAGGCAGCTTTTTCGAACTGCTGTTCTGCAACAGCATCTTCCTTGGCCTGATTCAAACGCTGAATTTCGTCTTCGATTTCCTTCAGGTCCGGTGGACGCACCATCGATTTCAGCCGCACGCGGGCGCCTGATTCATCGATCACGTCAATCGCCTTATCCGGTAGACATCGTGACGAGATATATCGGGTTGACATTTCCACCGCCGCCTCCAGTGCGTCGTCCGTGATTTGGACGCGGTGATGTTCTTCGTATCGTTCACGCAGGCCCTTCAGGATCTCCACGGCCTGTTCCGGTGACCCCCAACGGCGCTCAATCAAGGTGCGCGCTTCTGGAGTGAGTTGTCGCCACCAACGCAAATAAGAGCTGAGTGGTAAGTAGGCAAGGGGCTCCAGGTGAAAACTCTCCGGATCGTTGCTGCGTCCAGACAACAGTTGGGCCATCAGCGCTTGAGATTCATCGGGCCGCGATTCGCAACCCAGCGCTACACCGGCTTCAGCCAGCCAAGTCAACAGATTCATGGTGCTGGCCGGTGTGTCCAGACCAACCCCATTGGCCAAGCGTCCGTTGCGAACGGGGTAGTTCGCCAGCACCAGTGCCACACGCTTGTCAGCTGGGTCCG
>JAQWLN010000209.1 GCA_029247265.1 Fuerstiella sp. | reverse complement strand
CTCCGCCGCTTGATGTCACCAGCCTAACCCAGACACTGTCCCTATGGTAATGACCAGTTGCGACCCAAGTGGCGAGTACTCGCGACCAAAAGTACCAAAGGTTGTGGTAAACAGCACTGCGGCGACCGGCATTGAAGGACCAGCGATTTGCGGTACGGAAATCGAATTTACCGGCGGCACTGCCGCAATGGATGCTCAAATGATTAGAATGCCTGCCCCGTTCGACCTTCAACCGCCCCGCCTGGAAAGAATCACAATCCGATCTTCCGTCATACAATACGCGGCCATTGCGGCATGTCTCACAGCCGTAAGTTCAGAACCAACGGCTGTATTCGGCAGTGGTGATACGGATTCGTTTGGCAAGGTGCAGACGCTTCTGGAACACCGCTGCCTTTCGTGCCATAACGACGTGGACCGGAAGGGCGACTTTTCACTGCAGACCGGATCGGCCCTGAAAGACAGCGGCTATGTCGTGGCCGGAGAATCCTCCGAAAGCCATTTATTGAGCGTAGTGCAGCCCGTCGACGGTGAACCGCCCACGATGCCGAAAGGTGATGAGCCGCTGACCACCGAAGAAATCCGCCTGGTGTCCAGCTGGATCGACGGAGGTGCAGAATGGCCTGAACCTGTGGTGCTGCATGAGCCCGTCGTCAATGACTTCGACTGGTGGTCACTAAAACGAGTCCGTCGACCAAACGTCCCCTCTGTTTCCACAAAGATCTCAATTCCGGAGTGGCGGCAGTCACCGATTGATGCGTTTATACTGGCCAGACACGGCGAGCTCGGGCTGACACACACGCCGACTGCGGATCGTCGCACACTTATCCGCCGCCTGACCTACGACCTGACGGGCCTGCCACCGACTCCGGAACAGGTGCGAGCGTTCGAGACGAATGACGACTCGCAGGCATACCCGCAACTTGTTGAACGTCTGCTGGCGTCACCGCAGTATGGAGAACGCTGGGCGCGGCACTGGCTGGACGTGGTCAAGTACGCGGACACTTGTGGATATGACAAAGACAAGCTGCGTCCGAACGCATGGCCCTATCGTGATTACGTGATCAGATCATTCAACGACGACAAGCCGTATTCTCGTTTCGTTCAGGAACAGATTGCTGGTGACGCTCTGTTTCCAAATGAGCCTGACGGAATTCTGGGTCTCGGGTTCGTCGCCGCCGGGCCGTGGGACTTTATCGGGCATGTCGAAGTGCCGGAATCAAAGATCGACGGCATGGTGGCCCGCAATCTTGATCGTGACGAAATGGTCACCAACACGCTGAATACCTTCTGCAGCGTTACGATTCAGTGTGCTCGGTGTCACAACCACAAGTTTGACCCGTTTACTCAGGAGCACTACTACAGTCTGCAGTCGATCTTCGCTGCCGTGGATCGTGCCGAACGGCGTTACGATACGGATCCGGAAACGGAACGCCAGCGTCGAGAATTTTCGGAATCCCGTGATGAGGTGGCGGCGCAGCTGAAGAAATTCGATGACGACGTGAAGCAGGAAGGCGGCACACAACTTGCCGCACTGGACAAGCGAATTGCGAAACTCAAACCCAAAGGTCAACCCGCCGACAAACGTCCGGAGTTCGGGTACCACAGTCAGATTTCGACAACTCAGGACGTCGACAAATGGGTTGAGGTCGATTTGGGTCACGACGTGGAGATCGCTGAAATTATTCTGCATCCCTGTCACGACGACTTTGGTGGTATCGGCGCGGGCTTCGGTTTTCCTGTGCGATTTCGCGTCGACACACGGCTCGCTGCAGAGGCGGCAGACAAAACGGACCGGCCAGAAACATCTGCGGCGACAGGGCCGGAGCAGTTCATCACGACCGACTTTCCCAATCCCGGACTTGCCACTGTTCAACTGTCCGGGAACGGCACGACCGCTCGATTCATCCGCGTGACAGCCACAAAACTGGCGGATCGAAAAGGCGTATTCATCTTCGCACTGGCCGAACTGGAGGTCTTGGACTCAAAAGGCAACAACGTCGCAGCTGGAGCGAAAGTGACGTCTCTTGATTCCATCGAAGCGCGGTCGCGCTGGCGGAAGAACAACCTGACCGATGGCATCTGGGCACAAGCTGCTGATCCCGCTGCCGTGGCCAAACTATCGGCCGCAGAAAAACAACGCACCGAAATCCTGAATAGTATTCTGACACCGGACCGAGTGGCCTCGCATCAAGAGCTGCTGAAACGGCGCAGCGATCTCGACGAACGGTTAGAAAAACTTCCGACCGGTCGAATGGTCTACGCCGCAGCAACGCACTTCAGTCCGCAGGGCAACTTCAAGGCGACAAACGGTACACCACGATCAGTCAGTATTCTGCACCGCGGAAATATTCAGCAGCCTCAGGAGGCCGTGCGTCCGGGCGTGATTCCGCTGACGACTGACGCGATGTGGCAACTCGATTTGTCGGATGATCACTCCGAAGCAGACCGCCGGGCAGCCCTTGCTCACTGGATCACCAGCCCGGACAATCCACTGACGTGGCGATCCATCGCCAATCGTGTCTGGCAATACCATTTCGGCAAAGGGATCGTGGATTCACCAAATGACCTTGGCCAGATGGGACAACGACCGACTCACCCGGAACTGCTTGACTGGCTGGCTGACGAATTCCGCAGAACTCAGTCGTTCAAGCATCTGCACCGGCTGATCGTGAACAGTGAAACGTATCGACAGACATCCACGAATGACGAAGCCAATGCTCTCATTGACAGTGACAATCACTATCTATGGCGTATGAATCGTCGCCGACTGTCAGCAGAGGAGCTGCGTGACTCAGTCCTGTCCGTCAGCGGCAAGCTGAATCTGAAGATGGGCGGACCGGGCTTCTATCTGTTCGCTCTGGAAAAAACGTCACATTCACCGCACTTTGAATATCACAAGTTCAACCCCAACGATGCGGCATCACATCGTCGTTCTGTCTACCGCTTCATTGCTCGCTCACAGCCGGATCCGTTTATGACCATGCTGGACTGTGCCGATTCATCGCAAAGTACACCGCGACGTACGGAAACGCTGACATCGCTGCAGGCACTGTCTCTGCTTAATAACAACTTCAACCTGACGATGGCGGGACATTTTGCGGCACGAGTTAAGACTGAATCAGCAGGCACTTCGCCTTCGACAAGGGCCTTCGAACTGGTGACCGGACGGCAGCCAACGCACTCTGAACGGCAGCAACTGGACGCCTATCTGCAAAAACACGGACTTCCCAACCTGTGTCGAGTTCTGTTCAACAGCAGTGAATTCGTTTTTCTGGACTAAAAGCCGCCCGACATCTGCGATGGTGATCATTTTCCAAACAGCAATGTATGAGTATTCTTCAAGGACCGTTTAGTTCGATGCAGACTCGACGCCAACATCTGAGCACTACGGCACACGGGTTCGCCGGACTTGCAGCGTCGACAATGCTGTTTGAGAATGACGACGCTCGTGCGGACTTGCAGCCATCTGGTGGCGGCGTTTTGGACGCGCTGCATCATCCGGCCAAAGCAAAACGAGTCATTCAGCTGTTCATGGGCGGTGCAGCAAGTCACCTCGACCTCTGGGATCACAAACCTGCCCTTGAAAAACGCCACGGCGAAAAATCGGACTTCGGCGAACACGTTGAGGCATTTCAAAACGGTCTTGGCCCGTGGATGAAGTCACCTTTTAAGTTTGCGCCGCACGGCGAATGCGGACACATGCTGGGCGATGTTGTGGCCCCACTGGGTGAGTGCGTTGATGACATCGCGTTCATTCACAACGTTGTCGGCAAGACCGGAGTTCACAGTCAGGCGACATACCTGCAGGCGACTGGATTTCAACAACCGGGTTTTCCCGGCATGGGGGCCTGGGTCAGCTACGGCCTGGGCACACTGAACGAAAACCTGCCGACCTTTGTCGTATTGCCGGATCATCGCGGCTTCGCCAGCAACGGACCAAAGAACTGGGGTTCCGCCTTTCTGCCAGCCAGCACGCAGGGTACGACAATCTTTCCGCAGCGAAAAAATCCAATCGCCGATTTGCTGCCCAATGCCGACTACGTCACCAAAGCCAGCGACGCAGCCGGCCTGCAACTGCTGCAGCAACTGAATCGGAATTACCAACAGCAGCGCGACGGCGATTCCCGGCTGGAAGCACGCATTCGCAGCTACGAACTGGCCGCAAAAATGCAGCTGAGTGCTCCGGAGGCGTTCGACCTTTCCGATGAATCGCAGCACACACTGAAGATGTACGGTCTTGATAACCCCGGAGCAACATACCCGGATCATATTAACATTCCGGAAGAGGCCGAGTACTTCGGCCGCAAGTGTCTGGTTGCACGCCGTCTGCTGGAGCGCGGGGTCCGATTCATTCAGATCTGGTCTGGCAACGACAACAGCTTTCCCCGACGCAACTGGGACAGCCACGAAGACATTGAACGAGACCATAAGCCTCTGGCCACAGGAATGGCCATCGGAACGGCCGCCTTGCTGGAGGATCTCAGCGAGCGTGGATTGCTGGACGACACAATTGTTTTATGGACGACAGAATTTGGTCGCATGCCGTCAACTCAGGGCAGCAAGGGACGAGACCACAACCCCTACGTCTTCACCAACTGGCTTTGCGGCGGAGGCATCAAAGGTGGCATCAGCCACGGGCCGTCGGACGAGTGGGGCTACAAGCCTCTGGACCGAGACAACCCGACTCAGGTCTACGATGTACATGCCACAATACTGCATCAGCTGGGCATCGACCACAAACGTCTGACAGTGCGGCACAATGGCATTGACCGTCGGCTGACAGATGTCCATGGCCACGTGATCAAGGACATAATCGGTTAGCGCGGGGTTTGCTTTTTCAAGGTCAAAGCACCGGGCCAGGCATTCAAAGCGACCTCAGCAGGATCCGGGCACGTTCGTCTGAATGACCGCTCATGCCGCCCGGACGTCCTACGAACGCGTACTCTTCAGGTGTTCGCTGGCCTGCTTCAGAATTCGCCGCTCACGATCCGTCAGACTTGCTTCGCCATCGGCACTGATCTTCGCCAAGATGTTGTCGATCTTTGCTGAATAATCCACTTCCGGCTGACTGCCTGGGTTATAGACTTTTAGGTTTGCCCCGAACTTCGGAGCTGCGGTCAGCCGTCCGGTAAAGTGATCCCACCATCGTGTAAGATTCATGTTCCACTGAAAATACAAAAATCCAAAGGCGAGGCCTCCAAGGTGAGCCGCATGCCCAACTTTGGCACCATCGCCCACGAACAAGCTGGGGACGAGCCCCAGAAAGCCAAGTCCGTCCCACGCGACGGCAACGGCGAGCAGCCACCGCGCTTCAATGGGCAGAATTCCGAAGAAATACAACTTCATTCGAGGGTAATGAAGTGCGAACAGCACAAAGACAGCACAGACGGCTCCGGACGCTCCCAGAGCCCAGTCCTGACCAGGTGTTCGAAAAATGGCCATTGAACTGGCTTGAACCATTCCGGAAAACGCGGCAGAAGTGAGGTAGACCCACAGGAATTCACGTTCACCGATCGACTGAGAAACAATTCGTCCCAGAAAAAACAGTCCCAGCATATTACAGCCAATATGCAGTAACTGTGTTTCGCTGTGAATAAAAGCGTACGTCAGCAGTCGCCAGACCTGGCCGTAACTGAACACCAGGTCACGCTCGATTGCCAGCCAGTCAAAGGCCAGCGAGCCTGCCTGAGACCGCTGTGTCAGCAGTTGCAGAAGAAAAACACCAATGGTGACCAGGACAATCTTTGCCACCATGGACATCGGTCGACGAGACGCGCCGCGCGGTGGCTGCAAAACTGTGGAGGAATTACCGTCTCGGTCGTAAACGCCCATCTGCAAGAACACCCGCCAAACAAACAATGAGCGCACGCAAGCGCTGTCGGAAGTTACCTGCAGAATAAATCGACTGCTGACAAAGCGGGAATTGAGCAGACGTGCATCCAGCAGAGTAAAAACCCGCCAGACGTTCACGTTATGTCAGTCCTGAGGCTGACGCGTGATTCAATTCGCCGGTACTGGCTGACCGGTCACCTTAGCTGATTCGAGTGATGTCGTTGGCGACGTTCCAGGCAGCTTGGTAGCGGCACCGGCCAAACCTTCCAGTTTCTGATTGCGTTCATCCGACGACGCTTTCAATGAACGTCGCAGATGATCTACGTCCAGCTGCAACTGATTTCGCTCTTCCTCAAAGTCTTCAATGGCCTGAAGAAGTCCGACAACGAATTCAGGTCGGTCGGGATCTACAATCCCATCTGGGTTGCCCAGCAATTCGCCTTCCCTCACACCCAAAGCTTCTTCCGCTGCTCGCTTCAGGCCTTCCTGACGCGCAATATTCGCGTCCGTTTGCCGCATCAGTTCATAGGTGCGAACAAGGCGGCGGTAAAGCTCGTCGATACTGGTGCGGTTTCCTGATGGAATCATGCCGCGCAGTCTCCATGCCGCGCCGGCTGGCCATTTAGCCATATCCTGTGCGGCTACCGGATGGACCGGGATCAATGTGGCACTGGTTGGTGTCAGTCCTGCCTGAGTCGCTATGAACTCACCAGCGTAGGCGAACCCTTCAGGCCCGCCATAAAAGGCGTGCACAACAGGCAGCATAAGTTGCTGGGCCCCGTTTGCGTCTGTGACCTGTCGAGTCACCAGCCCGTTGTTTGTGCCGATATTCGCAAGAATCAACTGCCCGTTTTCCACTCTGATCGAAGGAGCGTTCTGCGGCACCTGTGGTCCTCGCCGCGGAATATTCCAGTAGCGGTCCCAGCCAGTCACCAGATTTTCGATATCGGTGGACGCCTTCGAAAGTTCCTGACGTGCGGTGGCGCGGGCATCAGTTGCCGCAATCGCACCGGCTTTAGCATCTCGAAGTTTCTCTGACCATTGGTTGTGAAACACCAGCAGCTTGGGTGCCCAGCCACCATAAATGCCGGGAATCGGCGCCATTGCCAACAGCAACAGCAGCAGGGTGAGCGACAGACAAATTTTACCAAGCGTGCTCATGAACAATCTCCGAAGGTCCATCAGTGTCAATCACTGACGACTTTCGACATTGGAAGTGTAATGTCACAGTCCAGGAAGGCACCACCACAGACCATGCGAGCTGACGATCAGGACACAAAGCTGAAGTATTAACCAGGAGACAAGACTGGCGATAAATTCTCCACGTATCCTGACCATCGGCGGTTGATGTCCCGGCGTTTATCAGTATCCAGGTCTGCTGGGGATGACAACCGTTTTCACTGCCCACCGTCGCATCCAGCTTCCCAGGCTTGCTATGCTGGAAAGTCCGCGCGACCGGAGAACATCCGCCGAACATCCTAAACGGCCAAAACCCGCACCTCAAGCACAAAAGACGTGGAATTACGGGCCAAACCTTTCCAGGAGGCGACAGTGCACGATTGTGACATTGGGCCGGGCCAGGTCACACAATCCCGAAACGCCACTGTCCGGGTGAGCCAAACATCGTGACGGGCGCAATTTGGTGCCCTCCTACCGGCCTGGAGACCGGAGTCACCATAAACAACGTCACGCTAGCCGTTAGATCTGTTTTCTGGACCCAGTCTGTTCAAAAAGGGCTCAAAGTGTCCGCTTTTTCCACGCAATAATGTCATCCAGAATCTTCTCCAAAGTCATTGTTGGCCGCATCCCCGTAGCTTGGTACAGGCGGTCCGTATTGGGCACACGGCGTTGCACATCTTCAAAGTTTTCGCCGTAAGCGTCGTGATACGGAATGAACTGCACCTTAACGGACGGATCAACCTTTCCGATGATCATGTGGGCCAGATCCAGAATACAAATCGCCTGATCGCTGCCAATGTTAAAGACTCGGCCTGCAGTTGCGTCTTCCTGGACCAGGGCGTGCAGGCACCGTGTCACTTCCTCGACGTGCCCGAAACAGCGGACTTGAGACCCATCGTCGTAGACGGTCACGGGGCCGCCATTCAACGCCGCTTCGACAAAACGCGGCACCACCATACCGTAGTTACCAACCTGTCGCGGCCCTACAACGTTAAAGAACCGGCCTACCGTCACGCCCAGCCCATACTTTTCGTAGTACGCCAGAGCAAGAAACTCGTCAATTGCTTTTGAGCAGCCGTACGCCCATCGAGGACGGCTGGTGGGCCCCAGATGCAGGTCGTCATCTTCAACCCATGCGTCACCAGGACGCTTACCGTAGACTTCACTGGTCGACGCCAGAAAGAACTTTCTGACGTTGCCCTGCGCAGCAAGCCGGAGCAGTTGCTCAGTCGGGTAAATGTTGGTTTCAATCGTGCGGACCGGATCATCGGCAACAAGTTTGACGCCAACTGCGGCGGCAAGGTGGTAGATAATTTCCACGCCGTGGACCACTTCACCCAGCAGGACAGAGTCCGTGATCGACCCCGTTCGAATTGTGAGACGGGGATGTCCACTGACTGCATCGAGATTTGTAGCCCGGCCAGTGCTTAGGTTGTCCAGCACGACAACCTCATGGCCTTCTTCCAGCAGCAGCTCAGTCAGGTGACTTCCAATGAACCCGGCCCCGCCGGTCACAAGGCATTTCGCCATGAATGGTCTTTCCAGTGTAACTCAAATCAGTCACGAAAATGTCGGTCGTCGACGCACCGGTTCGAATCTACACCGCCGATCCACTCCGACAATTGTTTGTACGCCGCAGAGCCGGGTTTCGCGTGCCAATCAAACCGACTTTTCGATTCATGGCCAAAATATCCGCTCAGACCGCGCTGGCTGCGATAGAGACGCCTGACCCCGGCGATCGTGTGATTCGGGAACGAATCATCATCTGCCCCGGATGCAATTGCTGGCCGAACACCGCCACGTGCCCACTCAATCTCAACAACGTTCGTGGTCAGCCGCCACAGGCAGTGTTTGGCATGGAGCTCCGGCGTTCAAATCCCGGCACAGGATTACGCATGTTGCGTATTCTTGACACATTCGTTCGCAACGTCACACGCAACCTGAACACTACAAATGCATTTCGACAACTGTCACCAAACACCGGTACAGACATAACCTTCTCCTCCCAAACGATTTAGGAAAGCTTACGAGCGATGCGGATTGTAACGATTAAGTGTATGGTACGGATGCTGCAGTTTGTAACAGGTCGTTGTGGCATAGCGATTATTTTGGTCGTAGTGATTGTGTGGTGAAGACGACAGCAACCGATTGAGCCCGGTTGTAAGTTCGTCAAACCGAGAGAGGCACAGTTGGTGAGACTGATCGCGACATGGGCACAGCAAGAGAAAGAGTTGGCGGCCTTTTCAGGACCGTCGCGGAGTCAAATTGATGGCTTCTATGTTCGTCCGTGGCGAGGTGGGGCCTGCCCCTCCTCGCGACGGAAGAACACCAGCTCAATGTTCATGTGATTTTTATTCGGGCCGACCACACGATCGGGCCGACGATTCTGTTCCGGTAACAAGGCCGTTTGGCGACTATCGCTGCCGGATTGATGCTGGCTCTACAATTCTTCTCGCGTCTGTCGAGTTCGCGGAAGAGACGGAGAACTGAAATGCTGAAGCTGCTGAAAACATTCGACCGGACGAAAACGGAGTCATCCTGCGCGGCGATTTCTTTGTGACCGGTTCGACAATGCTGTTGTGTCTGATCACAGGAATGTCATGTCTGCAAGGTGCCGAAAACGAAGACGTGACAAGTCGCTCCGTCGCCATCGGCGATTCTGAACAACCTGTCCGCCAGCCCCGGATTCCGCGTACCGAAGTTCCAGCAGTTCCCTCAGTTGATCCGACAGGCATCCACCACGGTGCAGGCGTTCAGCCGCCGAATCACACCGTGCCCTGTCCCGACTGCGTCGGCTCAATACAGGGACATGACAGAATTCGGCATCGACATCAAGGTTGCAGAAACCTGGAATGTACCAGCTGCAACAACGCCGGCTATCTGGCCAGGCACCATGCGGGACGTCATCCGTTCATCCATGGCCTGACCGGATGCGGGGGCACACCGCTGCACCCACATCACTATGATTATGGCGGGTTTGGAAACTTTGCAGGCAACTGTCGGGCCGGAGGCTGTTACGCTGGCCCGCGTGTCATTGGAAGTCCGTCGGTAGAGCGAGCGGCGGGCGTGGGATGCATGCGGATCTCTGAATGGCCATCACCCAGCACCGGTTTGACACTGACAGAAGAGCAAAACCTATTTATCGGAACCGGACACTGTGCAGCAATGCCAACCATTCTGCAAACCTGCCTACATGAACATCCCGGATCACGTCTGGGAATAGCGCAGTTGACTTCCTGGCGTAGACAATTCCGGCTCACGGTCGTGATAAAAATGCCATTGCAAACTGACTTCGCGATGACACGGCAGCGGATGCACAAGCCGGGGTTGCGGCGGGCTGACCTATGACGGCATCGCAACCTTACAGCGTTTTACGCTAACTTGTGGCCGCGAACGACGGTTTCCCACCTGCCATGTGAGCTTCCCACGAGCCCGAACGGGCTACATGTTTGGGAAAACTGCTCTAATCGCAAATTTCGAAAACCACGTGTTTTCGGAATGTGCGTTTAAGGTTGTGGAAACGGATTGGCAAGGGTGATAAACAGCAGATGCGGGACATACACCAGTAACACCATGCCCCCTGCCAGCGACGTGATTCGACCGGACTTCCAGGGAAATGCAATCAGCATCACAGTCAGCAACAGTGTCACGGGCAGATCCAGCAGAATAGTCTGGCGACCGATTGGCAACGGTTCGACCAGTGCGCAGGATGCCAGAACCCAGCAGATATTCAGAACGTTTGATCCGATGATGTTGCCAATGCCCAGGGCTTCGTGTCCTTTCAGGACGGCAATGAGCGAAATCGAAAGTTCCGGCAACGATGTCCCCACGGCAAATAGAGTCAGTCCCAGCACCAGTTTGGGAACGCCCATTCGCAGCGCTATTGCTTCTCCGTTGCAGACCATCACACGGCTGCCGATCACAACGATTGCCGACGCCACAATAAACACGAGTGACGGCTTGAGCATTGCGGTCCAGGGAGACACCGGGTTCTGCTGAACATCATCACCAATGGACATTTCGAACCGTGCCTGACGTGCAACCTGAATGGAATAGCCGAGATACCAGAACATCCCGAAAAACAGGATGGCCGCCTGCCAGCGGCTCAGACCGAATTCAGTGGGCTCGCCCGTTATTACTGCCCCGCCGGAATCAAACAGACTGAACAAACAGGTCAGAACACAGCTGCCGAGCATGAACATGCCCGGGCCCGTCAGCATGGTTCGATCAGTAGCGATCCCAGTCTGCCGTCCGCTGCGTCGAGCCAGTATGTCGTATGTAATCGTACAGACCCCGATGATCAGCCCGATGTTGCACAGACACGATCCAATTGCATTGCCGACGGCGAACTCCGCTGACCCAGACAGTGTTCCGGTCAGTGACACCATGAATTCCGGAAACGACGTCGCCATACTGACGATCGTCGCTCCGACGACGACTGGCGGAATATGAGTGATCCGAGCGATTTCGACTGAACTGTCGGTAAACAAATCACCGCCTTTGGTGATGGCCACCATCCCGGCCAGGATCATCACGACAAGGCCGATGACTGACGACGCAGCCTCGCCTCCAACTAAAATTGGGACTGCGTCGGCGACCAGAAGCAGAGAATCAGTGATCACGGTGGTTCAGACAGATTGAAGAAGAATAGAGGAGAATGCGGTAGTTTAGTGCAATTTACGAAATGACGGAACCGGTTCTGACTCGTGGGGGCAGCCGATCTGCTATTAAGACACGTGAACCGCGGCCATGAGTCAGCGAAATTTGCTGTAGTGACGTCAGGTCATTCTGCACAGCGACGCGCGGGACGAACCAGAAACGGGTGCAGTAACGGATTGTGGTTTTGGGTGGGTGGTGGCTGGACTAAGCCTGCGAAGGAAGCCCCGGGGTTTCACTCGTTCCTCGCTCCAACCACCGGCCACCCTCGCGATTTCACAACATTCTGTGGCTGCACTCCCGGAAACATGTGGTGGCACAGAGGCCACCACCAACTATAATTGCTAGCAGGACTTTCTGTTACTCGATTATCTTTTCCGGAGCCTTCACGGTGCTGCAATTCTGCGTAAGAAAACTGCCTCGACAATTAGTGATGTTCGTAACGACCGTCACGATGGCCGCAGCGTCCGCCTGTGGGGGCGCTGAAAAACGCACGAATGGCCCCATGCCGGCAGTCGCGACTGCCGCAAATCAGGATGATGCGGCTGCAAAAACGGAGTCGGCTCAGCAGGAAGACATCA
>JAQWLN010000200.1 GCA_029247265.1 Fuerstiella sp. | reverse complement strand
GTAGACACTGTCTTCCGCCGTCGCGTCGCCGTTGGACTTCATCAGTGCACCGCCTGCACGAAGTAGTAAAACATCGGAGCCGTAAATGTCAGGCTGTCGACACGATCGATGATACCTCCCATTCCTGGAAGAATCGTGCTGCCGTCCTTCACGCCGACGTCACGCTTAATCGCCGACATGTTAATATCTCCCAGGAACGCGGCCACCACAATCAGGAGTCCGGCCAACACTGCGACAAGTAACCCTGACGCCGTGGTCACCGCCGGAAACGTGGTCAGCCACGGAGCTAACAGCACCGACAGGGCAACAGAAGTGACCACGCCGCCGGCGAAGCCTTCCCACGTCTTATTGGGCGAAATCGTGCTCGTGATTCGTCGACGGCCAATGGCTCGCCCCACCAGCGCCTGAGCAATATCGTCCATTTCCGTAACGATGACCAAAAAGAGAAACCAGCCGACATTGCCAACGGTCGGTTCGCCGTCCGCAGGCAAAGTCAACAGCAGCGCTGCATGAGACAGTCCATACACCAGCAACATGATTCCCCAATAGACACCCGCCGTCGTACGAATAAAACCTTCCGGGCCGCCTCGCAGAAGTCTGGCTGTACTCAGTAGCAGCAACGCTGCGATCGGCAGCATAACTTTCACAGCTTCAGAATATCCGAATGCAATCAACCCGTATTGAACCGGCACAGTCACGAATGCCACGGCAATTCCGGCTGCCCCCACATGCTGAGTGCCAATCAGATTCAGAAATTCTCTGAGCCCCAGCACACTCGCCACGAGCATCAGCACACAAACTCCGGTTGTTCCGAACACAACCGCAATTGACAACAGCACGGCCAGAGTCCACCAAACCCTGAAACTGCCCATACGTTTCTTTGCCAACTCAGCCTCGGCATTTCTAAGCGCGACAACCCGCACGACTGTGCCACTGCACAGAGTAATAAACGTTGCCCCCAGCAGGCACAGCAAACTGTTATTTATGTCGCCCATCATGATTACCTCATGTCGACAACACCAACGCAACTGGCGTGCCAGGACGCGTCTCGTCGAATGACGACCTTATCGCCGTAATCGCAGAATCCGTCGAATCGACCAGGGCAACATCGCAGTGCCGCACAGTGCCAGAATCATGGGACCATCCAGAAGACTCAGCGGACCAGTCGCTACAAGTTCCTGTAACGTGGGAAGTCGAGTGCCAGCGTAGACGAATACGACATTCCCCGGCAGCAGGCCGAGCTGCGTTGTCCACCAGAACTTCCGTAACGAAATATCCGTGCCTGCTCCGGATGCATAGTTCAGTAAGCTGAACGGCATGTGCGCCAGTCGCAGCGTGAGCATGTACATGGCTCCATCACGTTTCATGTGTTCCTGAATGGGCCGCAGATGCAAACCGAACCGAGCTTCCACGGCCGACTTCAGGTAGTACCGGCACAACAGAAATGTCACCAGAGCCGCAGCCACCTGGGCCGTATTTACGATCAACACTCCGACTACCAACCCGAACAGCCAACCGAGCACGATCGACTTGCCCGCCAACCCCGGAATCAGCGACGTCAGCAGATATACGGCGAATGCGATAAGTGCGGACCTGACCGGGTGAGTGTGTATGGCATTTCGCAGCCAGCGGTCGTTCCGGACAAACCAGTCCAGTGAGGTGTAACGTAAAGCCACCACAGCCAGAATCATCAGGCACGTGATCAGCAGCAGGGGTTTCGCAAAAGTCTTCATGTTCGGTAATCGGGAAAATCACGTGCCGCTGCCGACTTTGACACAGCAACCGCTGACAAGTGGTACAACATGTGCTGAACATGTGGTGTTGTGTCCATGGTTCGTGATTCCCTGCCGCACCACCAGCATGCCAGCTTTGAACCGTCACTGCGAATTCTCCATCTGTCCGACCTGCACTTCGGACCTCGGTTCGTTCCGCAGGTGGGAGAAGCCGTGCTGCGCATCGCCCCGGAACTGAATGTCGATGCGATTGTCGTCAGCGGCGATTTTACTCAACGAGCCACCGTCGACCAGTATCAGGCGGCGGCTGCGTTTCTGGATCGGCTGCCCGACGTGCCACGGCTATATGTGCCGGGCAATCATGATGTACCATTGTATCGAATTCGTGAGCGATTGACGGATCCGCACGGTCTGTATCAGAAGTATATCACGCCGGAATTGAATCCAGTGCTCTCGCTGGAACATGCAATCATCGTGGGTATCGATTCGACGGCTCCACGAACCGCGATTGCCAACGGTCGCATTCATCCGTGGCAGTTAGCAACGGCAGAACGAGTGTTCGCCACAGCGCCATCAGGGGCCGTCCGCATTGTGGTGGCCCATCATCATTTCGCTCCGGCTCCTGACTACCTGCATGATCGCACGATGCCTCAGGCCAAACGAGCCATCATGCGTTTCGTGGAGGACGATGTGGACATGATTCTGGGCGGCCACCTGCATCGAGCATACATCGGTAACACACTGGATGTGTTCCCGGGGCGACATCGAGAGCGAGGCATCGTGATTGTGCAGTCCGGTACGTCCACTTCGCGCCGAGGCCGTGGTCGGGAACGCGAAAAGAATAGTTTCAACGTGATCGACATCGATTCCGCCACGATGCAGATCACGCACTACCTGTACTTCGACGCCGACGCGGGATTCGTCTCTTCCAGCCGCCACCTGTTTCCCCGAAGCATTCGGCCACTGTAGAGGAACCGGCGATATGGCCCCGCAACGGACCGATGTTTGCCACGTTGCATATACCCCACTTCGCCGGTCAGTGGGGCACAGCGATTGGCATGGCTTAAGTCCGTCTGGACGGATTTGCCGCCATGACGGTCGGAGAGACGCAGGAAGTATCGATCCTCATCAAAGCGTTGCCTGTTGATTCCGGTCGACTTTACGTCAACGACGTTGCTCGTCCCGGCGGTTATCTCAAAGCAGAACTCACAGACAAATATGGCAATGCTCTGCCAGGCTATGAATTGAACTCTTCGAAGGACATCAGCGGAGAAACCCTTCGGGCACCGATGCTTTGAAAGGAAGCAAGTGAGATTCTGATGAATCCCGGACGAAGCCGTTCAAGTTCGTTTCGTTTTGAAGAATGCCAAACTCTTCTCCTTCCGGGTGCAACCCGACTGATCTGAAATGATCCGGAAATGCGTTGTTGGCATCACGGCTTTGCCGTTTATTCAGACTAATTCCTGCAATGCCATCAAAGGACGCTGTTTCCAGGGCAAGAAGCCGGCTGTTGCATCGTTGCCGTCGATTGCGTCTACGTCTTTTCCGGGAAGTCCGAACCGACGCGTTAGACGAATTCATGTGAACGTTCGGCACCTGAACATTGCTCTCAGCTCGCGAAGGCTATCCTTTACTTAGATCTCCGTTATGCTGGCCCTGATCGCCACGTGACCATCGGAGGACGTCCGGAATGAGTCTGAACTGGATTCGCACTTTTGCAACGGTTGTTTTGTTGTCACTGTTTTTGTCAATCGGGACTCGATCAGCGACAGCAACAGATTTCAGTCAACCCGATCCGCAATCGTGGCCACAGCTTTTTCAATGGGCAGACACCTGTAACGTCTACGTGCTGCGCGACGGAGATGCCGCCCTGCTGATTAATGTGGGCGACGGCAGCGTGTTGACTCGACTCGCCGACATTGGTGTTACAAAGGTTGAATGGGCTGTCTTCACGGATCATCACCGCGAAAACTGTCAGGGTGCTGAACGGCTTAATCGTCACGTCACCAAAGTTGCAGCCCCGTCGGCAGAACGAGAATTGTTTGAGACACCAACCGAGTTTCGCAAATGGTACCCGAAGCTTGGCGACAGATATTCTGTCTACGGCGCGAGCTACGTACGTCCACCGCGACTGGCTGTTGCGGTCGATCACGTGCTGGATCCTGACATGGAATTCTCCTGGCGCGGACACAAGCTTCGCTGCATGACAACTCCTGGTCATGCCCCCGGCGGAATGACGTATCTGCTGAATATCGACGACCAGACGTTGGCGTTCACTGGAGGCATCATTCATGACGGTGCGAAGATGACGAATTGGTTCGATACTGAATGGGACTACGGTTTTGGCAAAGGCATCGACATTCTGACCGAATCAGTTGCCTCTTTGCTGAAACAGAAGCCCGACGTCCTGTTTCCATCGCAGGGGCCGGTGATCGACGATGCTCAGAAGCAACTGCGGCAGTATGGGAGCAAGCTGACCAGGTTCCGCGAACGTTACGTGCGAGGCTATCCGGTCTTCGACAAGACCGTGACCAAACGTGATCCCATTTCAAAGCCGACGAAAGTTCCGCTGCTGAATCAGGTAACACCGCATCTGTACAAGCTGAATCACACGATGCAGGGGCGTAATTTCTCGATCATCATCTCTGACAACGGACACGGGCTGGTGCTGGATTGCGGTCTGTTTCCGGAACAGCAACTCGAAGAAATTGTGGTCGGGATGAGGGAACATCTCGGCTTGAAACAGATTGACGCCGTCTGGGTGTCGCACATGCATGGCGATCACTTCCTGCTGGGCAAAGTGCTCAAGCAGAAGTACGGTGCTGAAGCATGGACGCTGGACCGCATCGTGGACCGATGTGAACATCCCCGACGCTACGACTACGCAGCCCTGATCAACACCTATGGCGACGGATTTGACGGTATGAAGATCGATCGTCCCATTCGCGAAGGCGATGTTGTCGAATGGGAGGGATATCAGATTCATGTCGACTGGATGCCCGGCCAGACGGAATTCGGCTGCTGTCTGTGGCTGGAACTCGACGGGCAGAAGATCGCATTCACGGGCGACAATTTGTTCGGCAGTCCGTCCGATATCTCTCAGGACGGCCACGAATGCGTTGTCGCGCGCAACAGCGGCATCTTTGAGGAAGGATATCTCTACGCCGGCGAGTATCTGCAGAAGCTGCAGCCTGATCTCATCATGGGCGGCCATTCGTATGTGATGCCGGAACCGAGGGCGTTCATCGGTCGCTACACCAAGTGGGCTCGAGACATCATCACCGTCTACCGCGACCTGCTGCCGGATCCTGATTACAAATATTCCTTCGATCCGTACTGGGTCTCGGCGTATCCTTATCGAGTTGACTTCGGCGAATCCGCCGAGCAGACGATTCACGTCACCGTCCGCAATTTTCGCAGCACCCTACAGAAGCACAACATCAAACTTGTTCTTCCGAATGGAGTCACGGCTTCCCCGGCCGACCTGGTTGGTACGGTACCGTCGGAAACGCGCCGCACATTTCCGGTGAAACTCACCGCTGATACTGCTGTCCTGGCAGCGGGCCTGCACATCGCACCATTCGATATCACACTCGACGGTCAACACAGTGGGCAAATGTTCGATTTCCTGTTGCAAGCCAGCGAATCAAAGAAACAGTAAGCAGAGCCTACACACGAAGCGTCATCAGCACGCCGATCGGAATATAAATCAAAAAGGGTATCGCCCCAGCGATACCAGTCGGGCATCGACGCATTCGCAATAAACGTGGCCAGTGCGAGCATTTCCGGTGGCAGTTGCAGACCCTCAGGAAATTCACAGCCGTTGCAAAAGCGGCCGGTTTTTCCACACCATGGCAACTGGCTTGTTCGGACACATCGGCCTCGTGCATTGCTACTCAGACGATGCACATCGCGGCAGTTATCGACCTGCGAAATAACCTTTCTCTGCCACCGAGCGGAGGTTGTCGTTGGGCGTTCAGGCCAAATCGAGCTGAATCTGTAATTGCATTTCGGCGACTGCCCTAGGTGATCGTGGTCGCTGCATCGAACGGCCTTTCTATACTTGCTGAGGTCGCTGGTTCGCGTCTCCCATTTTGCCCCATCTTTGGTATGGTTCGGCACAGACGTGAGTAAGTTCGCCGCTAACCATCAGATTTTTCCAGAACAACTCAGGAACGGAACAGAGTGTGATCACGGAGGCCCTTCAGCATTTTCGGGGAGTCGGCCCGGTACGACTGGCACAGTTACACGAAGCCGGTGTGCGGTCGTGGCACGACGCTTTAGCCGCTCCGGAACACCTGGCCCCATGGCTGCGCCGTGAAATCGTGGAAGAATCAGAACGCTGCCTGCAGGCGCTGGCAGACGATAACGTTCAGTACTTCGTTGCAAATCTGTGTGCGAAGGACAAGTGGCGGGTGCTGCATCAGTATCATGACCGGGCATCATTCTTTGACATCGAAACCACTGGGCTGGAATACGACGACACCATTACCGTCATTGTCTGCTGGCACAAAAATCAGCTGCATACGTTTGTCGAGCACGAAAACCTAGACGATTTTCTGGATCTGCTGGACGATATTGAGCTGCTGGCGTCGTTCAACGGCAGCACCTTTGACGTGCCCCGAGTGCTTGATGCGTTTCACATCCCGGAACTGCCCTGTCCACATCTCGACCTCAGATGGCCGTGTTACCATCGCGATCTGCAGGGTGGTTTGAAGCAGGTCGTTTCGCAGCTGGGTATTGATCGCCCGCCTGATCTGCAGGACGTTGACGGTGGTGTTGCTGTGGAACTCTGGGCAATGTGGCAGGATCATCAGAATCACGATGCCCGAGACCAGCTGATTCGCTACTGCGCTGCTGATGTACTACTGCTGCTTCCACTGGCAGACGAACTGGCCAGGAGACAGCCGAGAATCGCAAGTGAGTTGTGGTCACACCTGCCAAACGTGGATTCGCCGCCAATTGCGACGGATCCAGTGACGCCGGGACAAGCCGTCGCTGCAAAAATGTTCGGGCAGGGTAGTCCGTCCATGTTGCGAACTCGCCGCCGAACGGGTTGACGCAGCACATCTGTAAGAATATCGCCACACACACGACACCGCGATTCGGGCTGACTACACTTCCTCCGACTTGCATACCGAATCGGAATGACCTGATGACAGAACAACATCCTTCCCGACAGGGAAATCCGCCAGACTTCGTCACCGAACCCAGTACGGCTCCCATCTATCAAACGACGGCGTTTGACGTGCCTGACCTGAAGGTGCTGGCAGACATCTATTCCGGCAACGTGACCGGGCACGTCTACACACGCGACAGCAATCCGAATCATGCAGCCCTGTCAGAATCCATTGCCCAGATGGAAGGGGCTGAAGCTGGATGCGTATTTTCTTCGGGCATGGGAGCGATCGCCGCTTCGCTGATGCACCTGGCGGGCTCCGGCGATCACATTATTGTGGCGAAGTCTTTGTACGGCATAACTCTGAAGCTGATTGGCCGCCTGCATCAGAAATTCGGTGTGCACGTTTCTTACGTCGACGCCGCTGATCCGGAATCGATAAGAGGGGCGTTGCAGGCAAATACCAAGCTGTGCCTTGTGGAAACGATTTCCAATCCGTTGCTCGAGGTCACTGACATCAGAATGGTAGCCGACACGCTGGGTGAAGTGCCGCTTGTGGTTGACAGCACATTCACCACCCCCGAGCTTATCCGCCCCATCGAACACGGTGCCACCATTGTCGTGCACAGTGCATCCAAATACCTGAACGGCCACGGCGACGTGATGCTGGGAGTGGCCGCCGGAACAGTAAGACGCATGAAGTCTGTCCGTTCCATGGCCAGTGCCTTCGGGCAGAACGGAAATCCGTTCGAATCGTGGCTGACGCAGCGTGGACTGAAAACTCTGCCATTGCGGATGAAACAGATCTGCCACACGACGACGCGACTGGCAGATTTTTTGCAGGGTCATGCCGGCACCCGACAGGTATTTCACCCGTCGCTGCCCGAACACGGCACTCATCAGCTGGCAACAACGCTTTACCCGAATGGCACGGGCGGCATCATTTCGTTTCGGCTTGTGGCTGATGGTAAAGAAGGGGTGTCCCGTTTCATGCGGGCCGCCGAAAACATTCCGTTTTCTCCGACACTGGCCGATCCGCGAACCACGTTGTCTCACCCGGCAACGACGTCTCACGCATTCATGTCCCGACAGGACCGGGCAGCCATCGGAATCACTGATGAACTGGTGAGACTGTCTGTGGGGCTGGAATCCTTCGATGTCCTGCGGGATGAACTCGACGAAGCGTTATCGAAAACCTGAGTCGGATTGTGCCGCCGCCCGGGGACGGGAACGACATTCCTCAGGAGTCAGCTGCGGGGCTCAGCCCCCGTGCGGCCGACTGTCCCGCCCAGCAGCTTCCGTCATCGCTGGCTGTCGAAACGCGCCCTGCGAAGGCACTCCTGAAATGGTCAACGATGCGTTGATCGTACTCGTCCCGGCATTTCGTTCTGGACCTGTTGTGTTTTGCCTTGTCGACGATCCAGACGTTGTCTTCCTGTCCAAGTGCAGCCGCAATTGTCCTCGTGACGGTCGGTGTCACGTAAGAATCACGGTCTCCGGAAATCAACAAAACAGGTTGCTGAGAATAAGTCGCCAGTTCCGGCTTCAGCTGCACATAGCGGCAGGATCTGGACTTCTCGCTGCGGGCAAGCGACATCCGCAGCGTCTTATCCACGTGCCATACAGGCAATCGACTGAACAGCCAGTCAGGAATGATTACACGAGAGAATTTGTCAAGAAAAGAATGAATCATTTCCATCGTGGTGAAGCCACTGTCAGTCACCACCGCTGTGACCTGCGGATACCGACAGGCTGCCAGCATGGCCGCACTGCCGCCGCGGCTGACTCCCATCATGCCTATCGGCAACTGGCTGAGTTTCGGGTCATCGCCGATAAAGGCAAGCACGGATTCAATGTCCGTTAACTCGTATTCCGTGACCCAGTGACTGGGCTCATACCCATCGAGAGAGTCACTGCTCCCCTGCCCGCGGAAGTCAAAACTCAGGACGGTGAATCCGGCCGACGTCAGCGCCCTGGCATAAGTCATTGCGGTCCAGTGGTCACTGTTCAGTTCCGGCAGGAACACCACCAGGCCAGGCGAATCGGCTGCGGGATAGTACAGACTGCCGGAAAGCCTGAGCCCGTCCGACGTGGGAATCGAAATCAATGTCGCAGAATTATCCGGTTCGGACAGGGTTGCCCCGTCGGGCATGACGCTTTCAATAACTCCCTGGATCCGCTTCGACGCATATCGGTGGTACCAGTAGTCGCACAACACAAGGGTGCAGCCTGCGATGGCAATAATCGTCCAGAACCACATCGAGACACATACTCCATTCGAACGAAACGGCTCAGTCGGCAACCTTCTCCAGACCGTGTGTAGTGACTTCAGACAATTCGATCACGCAGCATAATCGGTGATGATCAGTGATACGTTCTGGCCACCAAAACCAAAACTATTTGAGAGACAGGCGGACACCTTGGTGTCCCGAGCGGCGTTGGGAATATAGTCCAGATCGCAGTCAGGGTCAGGTGTCGCATAGTTGATTGTCGGAGGCAGCACTCCGTCTCTCATGGCCAGCAGACAGGTGATTGCTTCCACACTGCCGGCAGCGGCAATCAAATGTCCCAGCATGCTTTTGATGCTGGAGACCGGCGTCTTGAACGCATGTTCTCCCAACCCGCCTTTGACCGCCATGGTCTCAACACGATCGTTGACCTTCGTGCTGGTTCCGTGAGCATTTACGTATCCAATGTCCTGCGGATTCACTTCGGCATCGGCCAGGGCCATCTTGATACAAGCGATGGCTCCGCGACCTTCAGGATGAATGTCAGTAATCCTGTATGCGTCTGCGGTAGAGCCGTATCCTTTGATCTCGCCGTAGATCTGAGCCCCTCGAGCTTTGGCATGTTCCAGCTCTTCAAGAATCACCATGCCCGCTCCCTCACCCAGCACAAATCCGTCCCGGTCCAGATCAAACGGGCGTGATGCCCCCTGCGGATTGGAGTTTCGCTCGGACAGCGCCGTCAACAGGTTGAAACCCGTAACGCCAAATGGATGGATCATGCTGTGGGCGCCCCCCGACAACATCGCATCCGCGTCGCCACGGCGAATGATTTCAGTCGCTTCACCGATCGCCTGACTGGATGCGGCACATGCCGTCAAACAGTTCAGGTTGGGCCCCTGAGCATTGAACAGGCTGGCCAGATGAGCAGCCGGCATGTTCGGCTCAAGCTCCAGTTCGAACTGCGGATTCATCGCCTCCAGAAAGTCACGCGTGAATCTCTCAAGGTCGACTTCGCCGTCCTTGTTAGAATCGGCAACCAGAGTCATGAACTGCATGAAGTCCTGCTGCCCCTCTCCAGCTCCCAGATACACTCCCAGCCTGGCCGGATTGAAACCGGAACTGTCGGAAATACCGGAGTCGGCCATTGCCTGTTTCGCGGCACCAATCGCGAAACGGATATTGCGCCCGGCATCGGCAAACCGACCGGGATCCGGCACGACTGAGTCAAAATCAAAGTCTCGGACTTCGGCGGCAAACCGAGTCGGAAAATTTGACGCTTCAAAATGCGTAATATCTCCGACGCCGCTGCGCCCCTCCTGCAGCGCCTGCCAGAGATCCTGAACGTTGTTGCCCAGTGGTGTGATACACCCCATTCCTGTCACAACGACTCGACGTTTCATAATTTTTCTCTTTGCAAAAATTGCCCGGTCCGGCATTACTGCCCGAAGTCACGCGGTGGCAGAGGATTCCGCATCTCCGTCGATTTTCCCCACGTTCAGAATGTCCAGAAGATTCATCCGGAACACAAAGTTCTTTTGATCGATCCGACTCAGTTGCGGGTCGTCTGACGACAAGTGGACAAAAACAATTTCAGCTTCAGCGACCAGACGGTCCTCGACTGTGGCTGTCACCTTAACGGAACCACCCTCTTCGCTGGCGTTCTCAAGTGTCGCGGAATAGATCAGTTGATCCCCGGGACAGGCCAGGCTGTGAAATTCAACCTTCGGCACCTTGGCCAGAATGACGTTGTATACAAAGTCATTCTTTTCGCCGAGCAGGATGCCGCCGGTCTGCGCCATTCCCTCAATCATCAGCGAGGCAGGCATCACGGGAAACCCGGGAAAATGATCGTGCATGTGCTCTTCCGACAGAGACACGTTCTTCACTGCCCTCGCCGATACCCCGGAATTGAATTCAATAAACTTGTCGACCCAGTACCATCGCATGGCATCAAACTTATTTCGTTACAGGAAGACAAACCAGCAGTGAGTAGTCGCTGTACACAGTGTCCTGATTTCAAGTTGCGGAAAAAGGCGCAACGGGAATTCCCGAAGCGCCGCACCGAATACAGCAGATGGCGAGCCAGCGGCGACAGCCACCGGATATATCTGTACGCCGAAACGCACCACTCGCGGGGTACGTCTGATTCAGCGCAGCCGCATGACATTGGGCTGCACTAACTGAATCAGCCGAGACGCGACGCCGTAAATTTACAGATCATGTCAACGGTGAACATGTCTGACATCTTGCTGACCTGTGGATCCTCAGCAAACTTGTCAACGTCCGCGTGAGGCATTTTTTCCCGCAACTGAGCAATGCCGTCTTCGGTCACTTTGCCGTCAGCCACAAAGCCGGAATCCGCATTGGCCAGGTTTTCCGGGAACAGTTCGCCACGCGGGATTTTGATGTCAAAATTCTTTTCCAGACGGAACACGATGTCCAGAAAGTCGATTGATTCGGCGCCCAGATCGTCAATCAACGTTGCTTCAGAAGTGACTTCATCGTCGTCGACTCCCAATGCGTCGACCAGTGTTTCCTGGACCTTCTCAAAGATCTCTTCAGAGGATGCCATTTACAAGTGTCTCCTTGGACTGCGCGATTCGATCAGCGCAATTTTAAACCATCGCCAAACCCAGCAAACCGGCATCATTCAGGCGACGTTGAGTGATGCGGCTATTTCCACAATTCTTCTGACCCCCAAAGCCAGAGAAATCGTCGGCAGAGTGTAGACAGGCCACACCCAAAAATCGACTACTAAGCGCCGTGAACCGGCAACAGAGGAAAGTTTTCAGATTTGCCCACTTTCCGGGGACCATGTTTCTCAAAGACCACCCAACGTCAGGCCCCCATCCACCTTCAGGATCTGCCCGGTAACGTAGGACGATGATTCCTGTGCGAAAAACAGGACGGCGTTGGCAATATCCTCCGGATTGCCTAACCGACGTGCAGGAATCTTCTTTTTGATCTCTTTTCCGGCGGCGGCCACAACCGCTTCCGTCATATCCGTTTGAATAAAGCCCGGAGCAACTGCGTTCGCAGTCACGCCACGACGAGCCAGCTCAGTCGCGATGCAGCGAGTGAACCCTTCCACGCCTCCCTTACTGGCCGCATAATTGGCCTGACCCGGATTTGAGACATCGGCGGCTACGCTGGACATGTTGATAATCCGACCGTACCGCTGAGACATCATCTGACGCGTTGCCGCCTGGCAGAAATTAAAGACGCTGGTGAGGTTGGTGTCGATCACGTCCTGCCACTGGTCTGCTTCCATCATTGCCAGCAGACCATCTTTGATGATCCCGGCATTGTTGACCAGAATGTCAACAGATCCCCATGCTTCAACGACGTCCGCGATCACCTTGTCGGCGGCGTCTTTGGAACGTACATCCGCCTGAAAGGCCAGAGCTTCCTGGCCTTTTTCTTTAAGGCTCGCGACGACTTCGTCGGCCGCAGCAGAATTCGAGTGATAAACAAAGGCAACTTTTGCCCCATCAGCAGCTAACGCTTCAACAATTCCGCGACCGATGCCGCGGCTGCCACCTGTCACCAATGCAACACGTCCGTTAAGACTCATCTATTTGTTTCTTTCAGTGGAATGGGGAACTTAATCGTCAATTGACACGAACTCAACGAAGTGCCACGCCAGTGCAGCAGGCGAATCCTCAACAGCATCAGACCGCAGTATAATCCGGTCGAATTTGCTCAAACATTTCCCTCATGGCAGACTGAATACGACCATCAATCTCCGCCATATCCGGACGCTGATCCTGCAGGTTTCGTTTGGAAAGAATGAGTCGTGCGCTCACTGCCGAAACCCCCTCGACAGTGCCCGCGGCCTGAAAACTCGCCACGTCGTCCTCATTCTTTTTAAGCGTCGCCGTCACCTTCAGCGTCTGTCCCGGCTTCAGGAAGTTATTGAACTTTGCCGCACGAGCTTGCTTTAACAGAAGGGTACTGAAGGCAAAGTCGTCCGTGACGCGAGACAGCCAGGCACAGCTTTGCACCATCGCCTCAACCATCAGAACACCAGGCAGAATTGAAAACCCGGGGAAATGATCCTGCAGGTATTCCTCAGCAAGAGAAACGTTCTTTATCGTGGATATCGATTCGCCAGGTGTGAGCTCGGTGATGCGATCGACAAGGCAAAACTTCATGGGTGGAGCTGAAAACAAGGAGTCTTTTGTGAGTGACCAATAGCGTGGAACTTCCGTGCGCCGAGGCAATTTGCGCAACTATAGCCCCGACTTGCGGCAGTCACAACAAATTGACCTCAATCCTCGTGTTGAATTCAAATTCACGGGAAACGTCGGGCGCACGGTTTCGCCAATCGTTCAGGTTTGGCACCACGCTACATGTTCTGCCGCAGGGAATCGATCGAAAACCGGCCTCCAGTCGGATTTGAGGCCGACAAAGTGGCGTCAAGGCCCCGAGACGCAAAAAACTGCACGCGACCGGCCCAACCGGCAGAGCCTGCCGGTTCATCAAGCTGAGCACCACGTGACCCAAATACCCTAAACGCCTTGTTTTCGCAAAACATCCCATGTTATATTCACGATAATTGTACTCGTCTGGAGCGGCTCCCCCATCAGGGTCGGCTTATTTACAGCCAATGCGCCTTTGCGGCAGCCAGGTTTTCAGCACCGAAATAACTGTTGTGTGCACGAGGGGCGTTCCTCGTGACGTTTCATGTTTCTGAATCAATATGATTCAAAGGAGGAGTTGAACGAACATGCGTTATGTTCTGTCACTCGCAGCTGTAGCAATTATGTCTGCATCTGCACAAGCTGGTGGCTGCTTCGGCGGCAAAGTCAGCTCTTGTTGCTCCGCCCCTTGCGCCTCAAGCTGCAGCCCCTGTGGTGCCAGCTCCTGTGGGTCAAGTTGCGGGAATGGCTGCGGCCAGAGTTGTGGAACGTGGGAGACTGTTGAACGAACAGTGATGTGCCCACAAATGGTAACCGAGACGCGAACCATCACGGTAAATGTTCCCCATCGGGAACAGCGTCAGGGTACTCGAACTGTCTGCAAGACCGTCATGGATCAGGTTGAACAGACGTACACGGTATGTGTTCCTTACCAGGAGCAGGTTCAAGGTACACGAACTGTCTGCAAGACCGTCATGGATCAGGTTGAGCAGACGTACACGGTATGTGTTCCTTATCAGGAGCAGGTTCAGGGTACGCGAACTGTCTGCAAGACCGTCATGGATCAGGTTGAGCAGACGTACACTGTTTGTGTTCCGTACCAGGAGCAGGTTCAGGGTACACGAACTGTCTGCAAGATGGTTCCTGTTCAGAAGACTCGTACGGTCTGCAAGGACCAGGGTCACTGGGAAGAATCCTGCGACCCATGCACAGGTTGCAAGAAGCGATGCTGGGTATCCAATCCCGTGCAGGTTGAAGTTCCTTACACGTGCTGCGAACGCGTCTCAGAAGAGGTGCCTTACACGTACTGCGTGACAAAGACTCGTCAGGAACAGCGAACTCGAACAGTATGCTGCCCTCGCGTTGTTAAGGAAGAAGTTCCTTACACATACTGCGTCACAAAGACTCGTCAGGAACAGCGAACTCGAACGGTCTGCTGTCCTCGAGTTGAAAAGGAAGAAGTTCCTTACACGTACTGCGTTTGTGTCAACAAACCAGAACAGCGTGAGGTTGAAGTTAAGGTATGCCGGATGGTTGAAAAAACTGTCAAATGCCGAGTGTGCAAACCAGCATGCGAATAATTTACTGACTCGACTGTGATTGCGAGGCCTGCGGGACGGCAACCAGTCAGCGTAGTAAACACAGAACGCTCCGCAGGAAGCTTTCCTGCGGAGCGTTTTTCTTTGCGCTGAGATGCTCCGGCATCGCGACTTTCGGAGCAACATATGCCTACGGCACCTCAATATTGGTCGGTACGTTTGTGAATCAGCAGCCCTGCGGGTCCAATACGTTTATGCGCATTTCACGGTAGCATCGTTACACTCGGAGTCATTACGAGGTTTTCCATGGAGTACTTTCGGTGGCGAAAGACTGTGAACTGCCGCTGGTTACACCCAGTCGCTTCAGGCGCCCGAAAGAACAGAGCGTGAAACACATCCCATTCATGAGATTACTTCTTGTCGGACTGCTGGTGATCGCCATTCCGCAGATATGCCAGGCGGACGAACCGAGCCAGGCGGATGGCGACAGTTCGTGGCAGCGACTGTTTGACGGGCGTTCGTTAACGGGATGGCGCGGCTACCGGCAGACAAAGGCACCAGCTTCGGGGTGGTCTGTCACAGAGGGCATTCTTTTCAGTGACGGTTCTTCACGAACGGACCTGATCACGACTGAAATCCATGAAGATTACGAGTTAATTGTCGAATGGCGGACAGAAGCGGATGGCAACAGTGGAATCCTGATCCATGCTGACGAGTCCACAAAAAAAATTGCGTTCAACGCCCCCGAAATTCAAATCTATGCCATTGGGCAGAGAGACCCAGGTATCGGCCATCAGGCGGGAGCTTTGTACGGCCTGTATCCTGCGATTAAAAGTTCAGTCCAACCACCAATGACGTGGAACACCACTCGAGTGCTGTGCGTGGGAAAGCGAATCGCGGTCTGGCATAACGCGACTCAGGTTTGCGATACTGTAGTCGGGGGCGATGAATGGAACCAGAAGATCTCCGGCAGCAAGTTCAGCAAGTCATTGACGTTTGGCAAGCGAACCAGTGGACACATCGGATTGCAGGATCACGGAAAGAAGGTCTGGTTTCGTGTCGTGAAGTTGCGTTCGATCGTTAAGAAACAGGCAGCAGATCAGGAAAAGAAGAATCTGTGCCGGCCATGAACGCGTACTGAACGGCAGACAGCTCGGTTTCTTATCGTTCGCAATCGCGGTAACAGGCCTGAATCCGAAGGTCTGTTTAAGTCTATTGTTCACTCCGGAAGGAAGAGAGTAAAAGCGGTGCTGGGACGAATTCTGCTGTGTGTCATCCTGATTCCCCTGGTGGAGCTGGTTCTTCTGAAGGAGTTGCACCAGCGTACCAGCCTGTTAACGACCGTGATCGTAGTACTAATCACTGGGATTGTCGGTGTGAATCTGGCTCGCCGCCAGGGATTGCAGGTCTGGCATAACATCCACAAGCAAACCGCAGCAGGAAAGGTGCCGTCCCAGGAGATCCTGGATGCTGTCATGATCCTGCTGGCGGGAGCATTCCTGATCACGCCCGGACTGCTGACGGACGGAGTCGGCTTCTCGCTGCTTGTCCCGGCTGTCCGACGACGGCTGGGCTCTTATCTGGCCGAATGGTTTCGGCGGAAGACCGTGACGACATTTCAATCGACCACCTTCACCAGCAACGGTTTTCCTGCCGACGATTCCAGTTTTGAAGAAGCACCATCCGTGCGCGTCGTCGTGCCGCCCGAAGACGACGATCACCTGGACACGCCGCCAACATTGAATTAACAAAACGGCTGAACATTCGGCGCGACGTTGCCATACACCACCAACGCCTCCAGACAGCAATGTCGCATGCCAGAAACGTGACTGAGCCAGGCCACATTCTCACGACACAGCTCCCTTCGGTCACATGGTCTAAATCACTGACGGGTGAACTTTCGTATATACAACCCACGTGTTGTCATCCTGAATGGCTGGAATCAGTACGAAATTTTCCAAATTCCGATGCTCGCAGGTAGGGATAGCCGGTCGATTGCACTAGTCTGTGTGCTTCCGGCAGACGTGCAACGGCCTGTTTTTGGGGTTTTCTGCAGGGCTTCGATGTGATTCAGCTCGGCTCCCGCGCTGAGAACACGGCGGATGCGTTCAGAACACGTCCAGCAAGCCGTCGCCGTAGCGTTCGGCGTATTCCAGTCGCTCGCATAGATCCAGAAGCTGGCTTTGTACGGCGGGGCCACCCTGCATTTGGTTGATGGAGATGCTGAGGTCCCCGATCAGACGTTCGAGTTCGAAACTGTCCATCGGAACGATCTCGATGTCTTCGCTCGACTCACACTCCTTCAGAGCCTGCTTAATCCGGTCGAACGGATAGCCATAGCGCAGAAGCATCGAGCGTTCTTCCGCTGTCAGCTGAATATCGATCGTTTCCCGTTCCATCACGTGTGTCTCCTTCCGAGGGTCAGTCGATCTCCGGCTGACTTCGATGCCGCAGATCAGGCATCAAAGACGGCGCGACAAACACAATGCTGTTGGTGGAGACTCCCCAGCAAAAAGCTAGCCGTGTTTATGGTCCATTCCTCGAAGCGTACGTTCATACCCATTTTATTACACCTTGGCGTCGTGGGCTCAATGAGCAATACAGCGGCAACCCCTATCCCTACGCATGGGGTGCGACCGCGGAGTTTCTGACATGTATTGCCGCCTTGCCATACGATGGCGCACAACTCGAAGTAGCAAGAAACTGGGTTCGGAAAAACATTTCGAAGACGGCGTCGACAACGATAAGTGGCGCAGAGTTCCGAATGTTTGCTAATAAACCGGGAATTGTGACGCTCATCATTGTCGGGCCGGTTGCGAACGGGAAGCTCAGCCCAGTCACTGAACATTGATCGTTCACCCCGAAACTACGGAGTACCGTACGCCGTTTGTCAAAACAATGCTAAAACGTGATTGCCCCGCATCGTTTGCTTTCAGGTGTCTCCTGCCAACTCTTTCAGCTCAAAACATCCGTCAGCACGTGTGATTCTTCTTCCACGCCGGTCAGTTTCTGGTCTAGGCCCTGAAAACGGAACGTCAGACGACGGTGGTCGATGCCAAGTTGATGCAGGATCGTGGCATTCAGGTCACGGATATGTACGGCACCATCTTCAAAGCGTGTCGTTTTTTGCCCGTCCTGGTCAACGATGTTATAGCTGTATTCATCCGTCTGACCGTGCTCGATTCCTCCTTTGATGCCGCCGCCGGCCATCCATGCGGTAAAACATCGGGAGTGATGATCGCGACCATAATCTGTGGCCGACTGACTGCCCTGACAATAGACGGTTCGTCCGAACTCACCGCTGCAGACGATCAGAGTGTCGTCCAGTAACCCGCGACTTTTTAGATCCTTGATCAGTGCCGCACACGGTTGATCGATGTCGAAACACTGGCCTCTCATCTTTCCGGGCAGCGCCGCGTGATGATCCCAGCCACGGTGGTAGACCTGTACGAATCGCACGCCGCGTTCCACCATCCGCCGAGCCAGTAGACAGTTTCGGGCGAAAGACCCGGTCTTGTGAACTTCAGGGCCGTACAGATCCAGCATGGCGGCCGGTTCCCCCCCGATGTCAGTGAGGTCCGGCACCGACGCCTGCATCCGGAACGCCATTTCCTGTTGAGCGATCGTGGTGTGAATTTCCGGATCACCGATCTCAGCAGCGTGTTTCTGATTCAGTATCGTCACCAGATCCAGCATTTTGTGGCGACTGGCGCGGCTGACCCCAGCGGGATTAGAAAGAAACAAAACGGGATCGCCGGAAGACTGAAACGCCACGCCCTGGTGTTTCGAAGGCAGAAAACCGGTGCCCCACAGCCGACTATACAGAGCCTGCACATTACGTTGGTCACCCGACCAGAAGGCGGAGTTCAACACAATGAAATCCGGCAGGTCCCTGTTGAGCGTCCCCAATCCGTAACTCAGCCATGATCCAAGGCTTGGCTTACCCGGAATCTGGGAACCCGTGCAAATCAGTGTCTTACCGGGATCATGATTGATCGCGTCCGTGTACATGGACTTAACCAGACACAGATCGTCCGCCACGGTCGAAAGGTGGGGCAGCAGTTCCGACATGAACAGGCCACTTTGACCCTGTGGGGCAAACTTGAACATTGTCGGCTGAATCAGATGATCCCGACCTTTTGTCATCGCGGTCACGCGTTGCCCGTCTCTGACGTTATCGGGCAGTGGCTGCCGGAACTTATCGACCAGGTTCGGTTTGTGGTCGTACAGGTCCAGCTGACTTGGAGCCCCCGCCATAAACAGAAAGATGACGCGTTTTGCCTTTGCTGCGGCATCGGCAACGTAACTGCCGTCCGCCATGCAGGGATTCGACGCCAGCGAAGCCAGAGCCGCAGCGCCCAGCCCTGCCTTCGATCGATCCAGAAACTGCCGGCGCGACTGCAGTGTTTGGAATTCTTCAATTGGATTCATGATTCACTCCCGTGTCTTTGTGGCGTCGAGATTGAACAACGAATTCAGCAGCATTGTCCATGCCGCAAGCTCGATGCGTTCCTGGTCGCTGAGCTCCGGAATCTCCGAACTCATCGTTCTTGCGGACTCGACATCCTGCTGGTAAGTCGTCTGCAGCCCGTGCAGGCCGTCTACCAGACTTGTTAAGTCAGTCGCGTCCGGCAGGTGAGACGTCACCGATTCGTACGCCTGACTCAGTCGTTCCGCTTCACTTAATTCTTTCGCCGATAACAGATTTCGTGCCGTGTTTTTTGCCGCCAGAAAATACTGGCGTTCATTCATCAGCACCAGCGCCTGCAAGGGCGTGTTGGTTCGCTCACGGCGAGCAATGCAGCTTTCACGAGTCGGTGCATCAAAGATCGTCATTTGAGGCGGTGGCATGGCTCGCTTCCAGAATGAATAGATGCTTCGGCGATAGATGCTGTCTCCCGTGTCCGCTTCGAATGAAAACGTACTGGACGACTTCATGGAAACACTCTTCCACAGGTTCGGCGGCTGCGGTGGTTTGACACTTTTGCCGTACATCGTTTCATTCAGCATACCGCTCATCGCCAGCATCTGATCGCGGATCATTTCCGAATCGAGTCGGAAGCGAGAACCGCGGGCGAGCAATCGATTTTCGGGATCCGCCCGGTAGGCTTCGACTGAAGCACGGGAAGACTGCTGGTAGGTGGCTGACAATACGATCGACCGGACCAGCGTCTTTACGTTCCATTGCGATGCGACAAAGCTGCTGGACAGATCATCGAGCAGATCCGGATGGCTGGGGAATTCTCCCTGCGCTCCAAAGTCTTCCGACGTCTTAACTAATCCCACACCGAAGAACTGCTGCCAGAATCGATTCACGGCAACTCGCGCCGTGAGCGGATGCTTTCCATCCGTCACCCAGCGCGCCAGATCCATGCGGGTTTTCAGTGCGGCTTCGCTGTGCAGTGCAGGAAGAAAGGCGGGCGTGTTGCGTTCCACCTGTTCACCCGGCTGATCGTAAGCTCCGCGACTCAGAATATAGGCTGGCCGAATCTCCGTGCGTTCTTTCGACACAAGACTGACCTGAATCGACGCATTCAGGTCAGTATTCTGCTGAGTCAACGTTTTCAGCTCAGCTTCTTTCTGTTTCAACTGCGCGGCGACGGCCCCTTTCTCGTCAGGGTTTTCTGATTCCTTCAGAAGCTTAAGCTCCGCATTGATCGCAGCAATCTGTGACGCCAGCTGCTTCAACTGTTCGCTCTGTGTGGCAGTCGGCAACTGGATGAAGGGAGGATGAGTGCTTTTGCCGGGCGTCTCCGGAGTGGTGTCGAAGTTGTTGAAGAACGCGGACAGCTGATAGAAATCTTTCTGCGTGACCGGATCGTATTTATGGTCATGGCAGACGGCACATCCCAGCGTTAGCCCCAGAAACGCCGTTCCGAAGGCTGAAACTCGATCGACCACGTTTCGATTAAAACTTTCCTCGGGAATTGCGGTGCCCCGATCGATGACCAGGTGCAATCGATTGAAGCCCGAGGCAATTTGCTGATCGATCGTCGGTTGCTGGTAAAGGTCTCCGGCGATCTGAAACGTCACGAAGTCATCGAAACGCAGCTTGCCGTTGAACGCTCGAATCACCCAGTCGCGATACGGAGTCATTTCGCGGTAGTGATCGTGATGGATACCGTTGGTATCTGCGAAACGTACCAGGTCCAGCCAATACTTCGCCATATGCTCACCATACCGCGGAGTGTCCAGCAGTCGATCGACAAGATTCTGGTAGGCCGCAGGCGATTGATCATCAAGAAAGTGGTGGATCTCGGCGGGTGTCGGAGGCAATCCCGTCAAATCAAACGTGACTCTTCGGATCAGCGTGCGTTTGTCTGCGGCAGGCTGAGGCGTCATGTTGTCCTGCATCAGCCGAGCCAGGACAAAACGATCAATGGGAGACTTCCATCCTGGGTCAGTGGCGTCCGGCACTGCCGGTGATTGAGGCGGCACAAAGGCCCAGAACTTTTCGTACTGCGCCCCTTCGTGAATCCATTGCCTGATCACTGCCAGCTCGTCAGCCGTGAGTGGCTTCACGTTAGCCTCTGCGGGCGGCATGCGTTCGTTTTCGTCGTC
>JAQWLN010000179.1 GCA_029247265.1 Fuerstiella sp. | reverse complement strand
CGGACCTTGCAGCCAACTGCAATCGGATGGCCGACCGTTTTCGGGAGGCTGAAGACAGTCTCAGTGCCAAGGTGGAAGAGCGCAGTCGACAACTGGTACGCTCGGAACGGCTGGCGGGCGTTGGTTTTCTTTCGGCAGGGGTTGCCCACGAAATCAATACTCCATTGTCGGCCATTACTATGGCCGCTGAATCAATACAGTTTCGATTGCGTGAGCAACTTGACCCCGACCATCAGGACACGACAGACGCCCTGGGTCGGCTGGACATGATTCAACGCGAATCAAAACGTTGTGGGCAGATAACGCGTCGGCTGCTCGATTTCGCGAGAAACGAGAAACAACACATTCTGCCCCAGGATTTGACACACGTCGTTCAGGAAGTACTCGACATGGTCCGCCCGATGGACCGATACAGCGATCGAAATGTCGTCTTCCATCGCTCAACTCCGATGATCCTGGAAATCAACGCTTCACAGATCAAACAGGTTGTGCTCAATCTTGTTGCCAATGGGTTGCAGGCCACCGACGCCGGCGGCACTGTTCAGATCCGCCTGGAAGGTCAGACGGACTGGGTGCTTATCGAAGTCTCAGATGACGGACAGGGCATGGACCCCAAAAACATGGACAATCTCTTCGAACCGTTCTTCTCAACCAAGGAAACGGGACAGGGCACTGGACTTGGCCTCAGCATCACTCATCGCATCATCGAAGAACATCACGGTACAATTGACCCGTACAGCGAAGGCCCCGGAAAAGGCAGTCGATTCAACATTCGGCTGCCCCGGCGGCAGCCTCAACAGAAGGCCGCCTGAATCCCCTGCAGAAGACGATCCGCATGGACTCGTATTCTGCCGATAAATCGTACTGTGCGGGACTCAGACGGGACAATCACAAAGTCGATTCAGGAATCCGTGTCTATTACTGCTGGCGTCAGTGGCCTGCGGCGACCTATAATCTGCTCAGAGTCCATGTTTCCACTCCAACCAAGTATTTGACCAGCACTTCGGACAGCACGCATGTCGGGACTTCCGCAAAACGTAGTTTACGCTTCACTTGTGATTGCCGGCTTAATGGGGGTCGCCAGCATTGCTGACCTCGCGACTGGCAGTCCGTTTGGAGGACAGACGGCGTTCGACGTTCTGTTCATAATTTCTGCTGGAATTACAGCCTATCTTGGCATCGATTGCCTGAGAGACGCCAAATAAACGGCTGTGGCATGACCGCGCGGTCACCGCCACCTATGTCTGAGAAACGCTTGCAGCAGTCTCAGACCATGCCGGATATGAGCACCTGAACGTCACTGTACAAGCCGGAGTGCTCCCTTCCTTCCGCACAAAAAGCACAGGAGATTCTGTGCGATCCCCCTGCGCAGCTCCCCAGGATTAACTCGATGTGATCCGGTTGTTCGGAATGCGCGGCCGAATTGGCCCGTACAGTCAGCCTATCTTTGCCAGGTGCGTTAATCGCCATCAGGATCACGAAAAGGTATTGCGTTTAAGCAGAGCAAGACGTTCAAGCCGTACATTCCTCACGACGATAGTTGCCGACAGCCCCGATGAAGGTGCCTCCGACTCAATCGCGTTTTTCGAAAATCGATGTGCCGCGACAGGGTGCTACTGGTGATTCGCAACAACAGGTTTCCATGGAAGGAGACTGAGTAATGAAATGGATTCGACTCTTCAGTGCAGCCATCGTTTTGTGCAGCATGACAGCCACCATACACGCTTCGGTGTTCCATTTCGGAGGCAGTAAGTCCACCGGATGTAGCGACGACTGTCAGCCATTCTGCTGCAAACCGACGATCGTCCGACCATGCTGGACCAACGTTCACACTTTTCAGCGTAAACGTTCCTGCGTCAAACCATCGTCGTGCAGCACGTGTTGTGCACCAACGGCCTGTTGTGCACCGACGGTCTGCAGTCCTGAGCAGGGGGCGTACTGCGGTCCTGAGGAATGCGGCGAAAGTTCGTGTTGTGTTCCATCGTCGTGCGGACAGGAAGGCTGCTGCACCTGTACGGAAGACTGCTGCACTATCGCCTCGCTGATCTACCAATCGATGACAGCGTGTTATGCAAAAGACCGAAAAGAAGCGATCCACCGTTTGGGTGATCATTTCGACTGCTGCTGTCACCCGGAGATCATGAACGCCTTCATTTACGCACTTAATGACAGTGACGAACGGGTTCGCGCAAAGGCAGCCGATGAGATCGGGGACCAGATTCGCCGCAATCGATGTTGTTGCGGGGCACCCACAATCTCAGCACTGACCTGTGCACTGGCAGACTGCGACCGGAGCGTTCGTCGTCAGGCGGAAGAAGCGTTAACCTGGTCCGGTTATGAAATCGTCGACAGATGTTGTACGAATCAACCATGTCACACGTGTGCTCCAGGTGGAAATGTGTGGGGCAGCCGCAGTAACGATGAATCGAATACATCAACGGATGGCCCTGCGGCCATAGTCCCTCCTGCACCCGTCGCACCACCTGCACCATTGCCGAAAGCGGCTCCATCAGCCCCCGTCGAAGAACCGGAAGACAGTGTCACTTCGGCGTACGAAAACGCACCGCCGACAGCGGCCGACGATTCTGACTCCGTGTTGGAATCCGACATAAACTTACCACCACGGGCAAGCAGCCGTTTCGGCACAGAAAGAGTTCGCACGGGACTGGCGGATTTGCTGGACAGAGTCCGCTGATCAATCGGGCCCGGACATGACCAAATCAACACTGCGACAGCGGCTTCCGGTAAGTACCGGAAGCCGCTGCCATTTCGTACTCCTGAAACCTGCAGACCCCCGTCATCATCAAATGAAGGATTGCGCCATCGCGATGTGACCAGCATGCGTAGATTTGCTGTCTCCTGTTGTTGAAACGAAAAAGATCATGACCGAGGCCAGTCCGTGCAGTCGTAATCAGCCGCTCTGGGTGGTCGGCTGCGCCGCGGTCTGGGTAATCGTATTCCTCGCCTTCTTCTTCAATCAAACTCTCCCGAACAATTCCTCATCTGTGGAGACGTTAACTCGTGGCGACATCTGGGAATACATCGACGCCGAATGGCCGACGCTTCTGAACCCGCTGGACTACACTGCATCCGCGGATCCCGGATCCGGCTGGCAGAATCTGAATGAACGTGTGCCGTTCATCAGGACAGCCGTCCTCCTCTGGTTTGCGGCATGGACGTTGGGACGACTTGTGGTCGGCCTGACCCTGGGCCCAATCCGGCTGTTGCAGAGCGAACGCGCGGTCTTCGACTTCGGCGTGGGATTATCACTGCTGACGCTGTGGACTCTATTGTGCGGTCTGACAGGACAGCTTGCCTCAGGCGTGCTGCTGGCTCCGTCCGGTGCCGCCACCATGATCCTGATCAGGAAATGGACAACCAGATCTCGATCTTCCGCAGAATCGTGGGTGGTTCCGGGAACAGCAATTCACGAGAGGGTAGATCGCGGCATGCTGTTGCTGCTGATGATTATCCCGGTCCCGTTTGTCCTGCACATTTTTCTGGGCGGGATGACGCCACCATTCGACTTTGACGTCTGTGAATACCATTTACAGGGGCCTAAAGAGTGGTTGCAGAATGGCAGCATTCAGCCCCTCGAACACAACGTCTACACCAGTTTCCCTTTTCTGAGTGAGATGTTGAGCCTGAATGCGATGGTGCTTGAAGGCGACTGGTGGCAAGGGGCAATCACCGGCAAACTCGCAATGACATCATTTCAGTTTCTGTCGGCAATCTGTCTGTTTGCAATCTGCCAGCGGTGGATCGGGACCGTGCCTGGGTGGATTGCCGCCATTGCTCTGCTGTCGACGCCCTGGACAACGCGAATTTCGATCATCGCCTACTCTGAGGGCGCGATTACCTTTTACCTAGTGGCGAGCATTATGGGCGGCCTGCTTGTATCAGCAACAAGTAACACTCGACATTGCTGGCGATGCGTGGCGTTGACGGGATTCCTTGCGGGCAGCGCGATGGCCGCAAAATATCCTGGACTCGTTTCTGTGGTGATTCCAGTCGCGTTGTTTGTAGCGTGGTGTGTCTGGCGATCACCCACGTCATCGACGCTCCGGCAGAAATCGGCGTCAAGGCAGGTTGGATTTCCACCCGGTACCAAGCTCGCACTTCGATCGCTGCTGCGCTGTGGTACCGTTTTCGCGGCAGCCGTGTTTCTTGCCGTCGGTCCGTGGTTGATAAAGAACGCTGTTGCGACCGGAAATCCGGTCTACCCACTAGCGTACAGTGTCTTCGGTGCGAACGACTGGAGTCCTGACATGGAAACAAAATGGCAAAGGGCACACAGTCCCGACGATCACGACATCACAGGACTTCCCGCACATCTGCTGGACGTCGCAGCCCGCAGCGACTGGCAGAACGGATTCCTGTTCGCGTTTGCGATCCCCGCGTTAGTGATGGTTCGCAGACAGAAGGTGGTCGGGTATCTCTGGGCTTATGTCATCTGGATGCTGGCAACCTGGTGGACTCTGACCCATCGCATCGACCGTTTCTGGATCCCGTTGATTCCCGTCCTCGCGGTGCTGGCAGGTGCCGCATGGCACTTGAGTACGACACGATTCTGGCGTTACGGGATGATAATAGCGTTGCTCCTGTGTTGCGTCTTCAACTATGGGATCAACCGCCTGCCCGTGGTCGGATTTCATGCAGGACTGATGGAAATGGCGGAGGCGCGAACGCGGCCGGTTCGACAGGATATTCGCCTGCTGAATTCGACGTTGCCGAAACGTGCCCGAGTCTTGATGGTGGGCGAGGCCGCTGTTTTCAATGCCACCTTCGATCTCGTTTACAACACCGTATTCGATGAGTCCATTTTTGAGCAATGGACCAGCGCAGCAGGCGATTCGATGTCGTCAGAAAACGCGCCAATGAAATCGCCTGACGAGATAAAATCCGTCTTTCACGCACAAAAAATCACTCATATCTACGTCAACTGGTCAGAAATCCTGCGGTATCGACAGACGTATGGCTATACGAACTTCGTCACGCCGGATCGTTTTTTCAAGCTGCAGACGATGGGACTTCTAGCTGTACCGAATACGATTTCAACGGGTGAATGGGCATCTCTGGACCGTCAGCAGCAGGCCGAAGTATCGTCGTGGCAGGGCGCAGCTTCGCTGATGAACGGCAGTACCTCCTGGAACAACATCCAAATCTTCAGAGTCACGTTTTAGCAGCGGACTCCGTGGCTGCCTGATTGTGACCGCTGCTGCTGACCCGTTTAGCAACGCTGTACGAATCGTTCGTATTGCCGGTGTAAGCAACGATCAGTTCTGCCAGCAGACCAAGAGACATGGCCTGTCCACCCAGCAGCGTGGCGGCAATCGAATAGGCCAGCAGCGGACGACCGCCGATGGGTTCCCCAGAAAACACCGGGACCACGTGCATCAACATCCAGATCAGCGACAGGTAGCCCAGTCCCATCATTCCAATCGCGAAAAAAAACAGTCCCACAGCTCCCAGAGCATGTTGGGGGCGGCGACCGAAGCTGATCAGAAACGTCACCGTCAGAAGATCCAGCAAACCGCGTATGAATCGTCGTACGCCATATTTTGATTCGCCATGCTGTCGCGACCGATGATGCACAGGCATCTCGGTGACTCGAAAACCTCGTGCAAACGCCAGCACGGGAATGAAACGATGAAGTTCGCCGTAGATATTGATCTCTGCCGCGACGTCGGCCCGAAACATCTTCAGCCCGCAGTTGTGGTCGTGCAATTTCAGCCCCGTCATGGAACTGACCATCCAGTTGAACACGCGACTGGGGTAGACCTTGTGCCACGGGTCCAGTCGGCGTTTCTTCCAGCCGTTGACAACGTCATGGCCTTCGCTGATCAGCCTCAGCATATCCGGAATTTCGGCCGGATCATCCTGCAGGTCAGCATCCATCATCAGGATCAACTCACCATCGGCCGCTCTCATCGCCGCCGTCAGGGCTGCAGCCTTGCCAAAGTTGCGGCGAAAGCGGATTCCACTGATGCGCGAGTCCAGGGAGCTCAACTCAGATATTATCTGCCATGAAGAATCCGTTGAACCGTCGTCGATGAAGATCACTTCGAACCGGTCGACCGCAGTTTGAGCAACCGCAAGGATCTCATCCCACAGTTGTCGCAGACTGCCTTCTTCGTTCATCACGGGAACAATAATGGACAACATGAATCGCTCCTCAGGACTTCTTCCGGACCGTCCGCTTCGCAGGCTCCGTGCCATCTGCGGCGGACAGCGTTCCATCACGTTCTCGAAGTGCTTCACCGGAAATAAGATGAACCAGCTCCTGACCAAGTCGGTCCATTTCCATCACAAGTGCGTCAATTCGTCCTGCCAGAAACATATAGACAGTCAGTGCGGGGATCGCGATGAATAGTCCTGTAGCGGTCGTCAGCAACGCCATCGCGATTCCACGCGCCAGCTGTTCCGCCTGTCCCATTGCATTGCTTTCCGCAATATCATTGAATGCCTGAATCATCCCGATGACTGTTCCCAGCAGACCGATCAATGGACACAGAGTGGCTACTCCATTCAGAACGCGAAGTCGGGTTTTCAACTGACTGATCTGCCGTTCTCCCCCGTCGATGACGGCCTGTTCAATTTCGACACTGGGTTTTCCCCATTTGCGAACGCCGTGCAGAAAAACGTCTGCCATTGGACTGCCGTCCTGCTGACACACGGCAATGGCATTGGGTTTGTCCATTCTTCCGGAACGCAGCAGCTGCAGAAATCGGTCGACAAAAGCACGTGGAATAACCCGACGATGCCGCAACAGCACGGTGCGCTCAATACCACACCACATGGCAGCGATTGATGCCAATGCAAAAACAATCGCGAATGGTAGTCCGATCGCCTGCACAATCTCCTGCGGCGAACTGGGGATCGCCGAACTGGCAATCGCCGGCGTGGCCGGATCGCTCTCTATTTCTGACGTGGGTGACGGTTCCGTTGTCTGGCCGTACGTCGGGCTGACCAGCACGGCGCAGGGCAGCAGAAACAGAAAGGTCAGCAACAAAGATCGATTGCAGAAACACCCAAAGGCGATGGAATTCATTGCGGCGAATAATAGACAGGGGAACCGAAGACAACCAGAAGAAATGAAACGCGATTGTAACAACCCGTCAGCGTATTGGCGTGAGGGAATTGCCGATTCTCAGGTATCGCGGAGACGAATTCGACACCAGACCGATCCTACTTCGTTGAGCCTGTAATTTGCTTGAGCTTTTCGGCAGAATTTTTTGCCTGCGACGATTCTGGAAACTCAGTGACCAGGTCCTGATAACTGCGAACTGCACCATTTTTGTCGCCAAGTGCCAGCTCGCATCCTGCTGCCTGATACAGACCCCGGACTCGCCATTCGTCCGCGCCCTGATAGTTCAGGTACACGCGATGATATTCTGTCAGTGCTTCCTTCCTGCGGTTTTGCAGCAGCAGAGTCTCACCAATCAGGAACTGACATCGCGCTGCGGTTTCTGTGCCTCGTCCCACTTCGTCCAGCGTAACCTGATGAAAATACTCACGCGCCTTGTCAAAATCGGGCTCGGGCTGAGACTTCCAGCGGCGGCCCTGAACATCGCGAATCTGAAACAGGAAACGTGAATTCGGCGACCGATCGATCAACTCACTGGCCAGAGAATCGATGTCGGTATATTGCTTCCTCGCAAGCGCGATCTCGGCCAACACCACCCAAATGCGTTCAGTCCAGTCAGCCGCCGCAAGTTGGCCGTCCTGCACGCCCTTGCGTAATGTCTGCAGGACCCGTTCAGCTTCCGGCAGATTGCCCTGACCCAAGTGTCCTTCACCGTAAAACAGCTGCACTTTCGACGCGTGCGTGCTGGCACTGAATTCGTTCACAAACAGATTGGCGAATCTCAGCACATCCGGCCACTTTCGCTGAGCCGCACTAATATCAATGACATGATACAACGCCGGTTCTCGCGCTAATTCGGCGTAATTTCTGTCCGTCGCAATTGTCGTGAATTCGCTCAAAGCAGTATCCAGGTCACCTGCCTGCATCTTGCTTTCAGCGAGTGATAATCGCGCCTGACCGGCGTGTGGACTGTCTGGAAACTTCGTCAGAAGTCGGCGGTAGACCTCATCCGCTCGTTCGTACCGTTCATGCTGAAGGTTCAGGTATGCCCATTCATCCAGTATGTCGTCCAATTCATCAGCTGCCGCAAAGTTATTCGCAAGATCTTCCCATGCTTTGTCGGCCTCGTCCACCTGGCCCTGTTCGCCAATCAGTCGTGCAAACATCTGTCCGGAATCAAGAAACCAGGGAGCATCAGGGGCGTCCGGATCGCTGGCCGCCTTGTCCTTCAGCTGCTTGTGTAACGCCATAAACAGTGGAGCCGCCGACTTGCCGTCTCCTGCCTCAAACAAACTCAAGGCAGCCATGTATGCTGCTTCCGTCGCACCGTCAGATTCAGGATACGTTTGCGAGAACTTTGTAAACAAGTGCTCCGACATCACGAATTCCTGCAGGCGGTATCGGCTCCATGCGGCTCCGGACAAAGCAGCGGCATGAACCTTCATATCCGTTTCACGTTCCGCAGCCATTTCGAATAACGCTGCGGATGTCATGAAGTCTTCGTGCTGCCACGCCGCTTCCGCCGACTGCAGCACCGCCATCCATGTCTGGGGATTGTCGGTGAAGTCTTTCACCAGGCGATCCAGATCTGCTTTGGCTCCAATCGCATTCTTTAAATGACTGAATGCAACGGCTCGAGCTGCCAGCACGTCGGCGACTTGTGTGTTGTCCGGCTGCAGTTGCAGCAGTTCGTCGGCAAATCCCTGAACGTCCGTGTACTGTTGCAGTTCCAGACTGCTCATCGCAGCCAGCGCCACTGCTCCGGTGAGGTCAGTATACATCGGATCCTGCAACTGCTCATGCAAAGGCTCAAACTCCTTCAACACCATTTCAAACTGTTCGTCCTGATGAAGCGAGCGGATTAAATGATATCGAGCAAGGTTTTGGTCCTGAGCTGTCACATCAGGTGACGTCATAACCGATCGCAGCACGGCAATGGCGTCCTTCGGTTTCTGATCGTTCAGAAGAATACGAGCATTCAGTATCTGAACTCGTGTCGTGTCCGACTGATCCGGAAAATCTGCAACAAGTCTGTTTAACAGGCTGCGTGAAGCGTCTAAATCCTCAAGTTCCATCAACAGTTCTGCGGCGTTGAACAAACTGTCAACCACGTGCGAATCCTGAGGCCAACGGTCGGCGAGATCGCGGAACATCTGTGCAGCCAGCGGCTTCCTGTCATCCAGCTGTTCCACCTGAGCACGTTTGAACAGAATCTCTGCAGCCAGTGGCGAGTCGCCTGCTGTTGCGTAGGCAGCAGACAGCGCTTTGCGAGCATCGTCCAACTGGCCGAGTTCTCGCAGACACAGCCCCTTCAGCATTGTTGCCTGCGACGTGAGCTTCGACTCCGCTGCCACTTTCTCAAGACGAATCAGAGCTTCTTTATGCTCACCCAGTCGAAAGAACGCCACACCGCACTGCAAGGCCGCAGAATTGGCAATTGACTGACCTGCGTACTCCGCCACAATCCGGTCATACGAATCACTGGCCTTTTCGTATTCACCGTCGTTAAAGTGCATTGTGCCCATGCGCGCCAATGCTCGGGCAGACAGCACCACGACCTTTTGCTCTGCCAACTGTGAGTACAGCTGTAAAGATTCCTCCTTTTTCTTCAACCCTTCCAGAGCTCTTGCCAGAGCGAACGTGGCATCCGGCATCAGCTGTGCTTCGGGCGGAAGGGCGACAAGAGCTCGTAACGTCGACTCTGCTCTGGACCAGTCGGCAACGGCGTTGTAACTGTTGCCCAGCATCAGACTGGCCCAGCTGTTCAGGTTGTGTCCGACATGGCGGGACAGATAGTCCTTCAGCTGCGCAATCGCAGTGGGATACTCTTTCAGATAAAAGCTGCATTCTGCGAGACGGTATCTGGCATCGGCGATGTTCCGGCTATTGGGACTATCCGCGATGAACTTCTCAAACTGTTTTTGAGCCGGGCCGTAGTCTTCCAGCGAATTCAAGGTAAGTCCGTAATACAGCCGAGCCAGACTGGCCCGAGGATGCTGCGGGTACGCTTTCAGGAATGCGCCAAATGTGTCGGACGCCAGATTCCACCGCTCTTTGCGAAACAGGTTCACTGCCAGATTGAAGTCGTCGGTGGCTTTGTCTGCCGGTGCCGCTGCCGGAACGATCAGCAGAAACGCGACAGCAACCAGCAGGGACAGCAGTCGCCCCATGAAATGTCCGGTTTTCATTATTATTACTCGTTCTGCGATTTCGCGATTGCTGGATCCGGGCGGCACACCATCAGATTCACTTCTGCCGCGGACGTCCGGTGCAGGCCTGGTCCGTCGCTCGGCATTCTACGCCTGCCGGGCGCTGATCCGAAGTGATTCATCGGATTTGTTCGCCGCTTCACCCGCTCTTTTTCGCCGGAACAGGACTTCTTGTCCAGTTCCCCATCCCTCCCTGACCCAGTTTCGACAGCAATTTGTACTCCCGAATCGACGCCGGGAATGACGGCTCCTGTTGCATTGCATTCGGGGCGCACTTCTGAGCCAGAGATGGATCGCAGCCGAACTGCTTGACCAGATCAAGCCCATGCTGAAATGCCGATTCCTGTTCAATGCCGTCGTTTGGCGGACCATTGCGCAGATCAGAAGCGTGGGTTTCCAGCTCGGCTCGGGTCTGTTTCAGTGTTGAATCAGAAACTTCGCGATCGGACACCTCAGAGTCGGCCAGTTGCTCGACAAGCGAATTCAGATCCGGCTCATTTCGTTTCGACTCGGTCATCGGCATATCTTCCAGGTATGACTCGTAGCGGCCCAAGGCTCGTTTGCCTCTCTACCAGTAACAATGCGAGTGCGCCACGCCAAACCAAAAGTTTTTTGTCAACATGAGTTAACACGTGCAGCAAACACAGGTTACGCCACTCCAGGCATGACGATGGGACTGGGTCAATCGTCGCGCAATATCTCGCGCAGCCGACACAAAACGCGATATTTTGCCTGTCGAACGGCCTTTTCGTTCAGCTTCAATTCGCCAGCGATTTCTGCGGCCGACTGTCCTGTAACCGTCAGTCGCCATAAAGCCTGCCAGGTTCGTTCCTGAAACTCGTCGCGAATCAAGTCCAGCGCGCGATGAACAACGGCCGCCTTCACAGAACCCTCGTCCGGCAATTCGTCTGCGTTCAGGAAATCCTGAGCACTGTTGATCTGTTCAGCGTGTGCCGTACCACCGACGCCCACCGGCTGACGATTCAAAAGTGCTGACGAATGCGATTTCGGGCGATCACCCACAACCATCCCCGAAAGCTGTCGCCCGGCTTTTCCTTCCGAAATCCGGACAGCCCTCGTGCCACATCACGAAAGACGTCCTGCATCACGTCGGAAGCGTCGCTGTCCTGAAGTCCGGCAGACCTTGCCCAGCGATAAACGACCGGACTGTAAATCTCGACCAGACGGTGCCAGGCATCGGTATCGCCGACCCGTGCCCGCGATAGCAGGCTGGGTGAGGTCGAACTGAGTGAGTCCACAACGCCGTGCCTCATACTGACAGAGAAACTTAAAGAAACTTGTTCCAATTTAAAGAAAGCGAGTTTACTGAGCGAGGGTGCTAGTTCAAGCGGTACAGGAGTCCACCCTGGGCGTCCCCGACACGACGTCCCGCCCCACGGTGTAAATCGCCTTGCGCTCCATTTCATCCTGTTCCGCTCAGTCGAACGGCACTTCGTGCATAACCAGTCGATCGTACAGTGAATCCCAGGTTTTGACTGTGGCCAGCGTCTGCCATGATCCCCCACGAGCGAGATAGTCGAGTGAATTATTGCTGGCTTCCACCGCGAACAGCTGAACTTTCTGGTCTGTGCCGGCAATCGTGCCCATGACAGTTCGACCATTTTCAAACGCAGCGTCGTCACCGGAAAAGCCAAACGTCGTAGAGATGCGATCGATCCGCACCGCAACATCGTAGGTATGCCCCTCCGTCGCCGCGACGATTTCCGATCGTTCATTAGCAAAACGCCCAGCCTGCTCAATCTCGTTGACAATCGCCAACAGCGGCGCCATATCCTCACCAGTGACGGCAGCGTCGCTGGCAGGAGACTCAGACGAATCTGACCGTTGATTCTCTGACTCTGGCGTCGGTCCCGTGCCAATCGCAGCGGGCGGCCCAAATGTATGATCAGTGGCACGTCGCGACTTTTCCGATTCAAATGGCGTTGCAGCATCCAGAAATTCGAGCGGCACAACCTGCAGTTCAGCCTTCTTTGACCAGTCGGGAAAACGAGGAATGTCGATTCTGATCTGCGCCGACCATGTAACTTTGTTGTCGGATTCAGCGATGCTCCACGCAGCGGTTTCGGGAAACCCCATCGTGAATCGTTCAGAGAATTCTTCACCAGCCAGCAGACTTCCGCCGGGATGCAGTGTGTGAGTTTCTTCGTGCAACGTATGACGATGCGTCGTACTGTTCGTTCCACTTCCCGAAGTAGCGGCTTCCTGAGCAATGATCTTCACCGTAATTCCGTTGACAGGAAAAGTCTTCTTGGGTGTGAAGCTGAGTTCCACAGGCCAATCTTCGCCAGGACCGACAACAAGGTGCGGCATCTTCAGTTCCACTTCTCCAACCCGGCTGGCAATCATTTTTTTCCAGCCCCAGTAAATGCCGCCGCCGATCAGCAACACCGGAATAAGCACGATGGCGAATGCTGCAAAGAGCACCAGAAAAATGGCGACAATAATGAACAGTATGACTTTGGCGATGCCTTTGGCTTCAGTCGCCTCCTTCTCAAATTCGATGACTTCGCCACGCGCACCTGTGAATTCCGGGGGACGCTCGCCTGGCAGCAGAATATATTCTTCTTCGTGTTTGGGATCGAACGCCCACGGTACATCGACGCCGACGTGGACGAAGTGGTCCAAGTTGATGTAGTGACCGTGATACGTCAGAGGCCATATTTCAGCAGCAAATTCGAACGAAAATTTCAGCTCTTCTCCAGCTTGAAGGGGCATACTATCCGTCAGTTGAATCTCGTGTTTTTCTCCACGAGCAGTGTTACCTCGACCATGCGTTCTCCAGTAGTGAGTCAGCACGATGCCGTTGCAGCGGATATCCTCATTCACCTGGACGTAGACCTCACCGGAAACAGTGTCGCCTCCGCTGTAGCTTCGGTCGGGGTTGTCAAACGTAATACGAATATCGCACTTAGCCATGGTGGCCCCTTGAGACATGTCGCCGCATGAAAATTACAAATCTGCAATCTCGTTCAGATTCTGAAACGCCGTATATAACTGGTGCAATATGCCTCGAATATTCGGCCCGAATTCCTTCAATAGATTATCCGCCGTTGGCAATGTGATCGAGGGCACCCGTCCATCGCCACGGCGGACCCATTGAATTCTGGCATTCAGCAGCCGATGCAGACGGTCTGCATCAGTGCGTAGTTCCACCTCGATCGTTTCCACAACCCGCCCGGCTCGTCGAAGTTGCTCCTTGAAGTCACGGTGAGTCCCCAGCACCATTGGCGTGTTTGAGCGAAACACCTGAAACTGCTGCCATCGTGTCAGTCGCTGAGCCTCATCAATCAGGATCGGGCAGCCGGACGGAAGTCCAGCACGCTGGCCTTCAGGAATGTGCACGTAGCCGGCGTCGCTCAATCGCGACCGAATGGCCAGCAGATGAGTCGTCTTGCCGTACCCTTTCTCGCCGACGAATTGTACGACGTAGCCCGGGTTGTTCAGCCGCTCAATGATGGGTTCAATGTCAACCAGTGCCAGTGCCGTTCGTTCGTCTTCAGAAAACTCACCGAATGGGTTTCGCCGCAGATTCAGATGTGCGTATGGCAGCGAGTACGTCGTTTGTGAAACTGGCATACGAGAATTCTAATCAATTTCGCTGGCGACAGACATGGCCTTGTATTTGGGTATTCGGTCAATTCATCAATAATGAACGTTGAGCCATCACCAGCGCTCCGGCCACAGGGCAGGGCACATCAACAACGCGTTCCGGACGAATGCCGATCTTCCCGATCACGTCAGCGCGCAGGGCTGGCTGATTCAGCAGTACACCTCCGGCAACACCAAGACGATACTCCCCAGCTTCGAAACCCAGTTTCCGCGCCAGTATTGTGACCATTTCAGCCAGTTCGCTGCCCGCTGTATTCAGGATCTGCCGAGCAACATCGTCGTTCGGTGCAGCTTCGAAAACAACGTCGCAGTGCGCGGCCAGCTGCTCTCGGGACAGGGCGCCGCCGTAGACACTTTCAATGAATTCCGCTGGCGTCAAGATGCCGAATCGTTCCATGTAACGACTCAAAAGGACCGTCTGCTCTGCTCGACCATCGGCGGCCCGCGCTGCGGCGCGAAGTCCGGCAACTGCGATCGAGTAGCCGCTGCCTTCGTCTCCCAAAAGATACCCCCAGCCCCCGACCCGGTCTCTCCGACCGTCGGCACTGCGGCCCAATGCCAGAGAACCGGTCCCGCTGATCAGGGCAATGCCAGCATCGTCCGGCACCGCAGCGGCAAGGATCGGTTCCGCGTCGTCCGTCACGGTCACAGAGCCGGAAAAACCCTGCGATATGGCCCACGTTCTCAGCTGCTCCTGTTCTTCGGGTCGCCCGGCCCCCGCAACGCAAAGACAAAGACCGGCAACCGGACCGACTGTTAAGTCCGCATCTGCAAACGCAGACCTGATCGCGTCTGTGACGGCCTGTGTCGCAGTGGCAAACCCAACAGATCGTGGATTGCCGGGACCAGCCTGTCCTCTGCCCAGTGGTGCACCAGCGACCGTCCGACCGAGTTCATCGAGCCATGCGATCGTTGTCGTGCCGCCCGCATCGACCCCGATCACCAACCTGTCAGACGGGCGTGTCACGATTTCGCTCCGTCTGGAGTTCGCAACGCCACACGAAGCTGTTTGCCGCAATCGTTCAGAATCTTTCGAGCAACATCGGGAGAGACCCCTCGCTGAATCGTCACGACTGTCGTCTTCAGTTCACCGTCACACTTTTTCAGTTCCTCTTTCGCCTGAGATTCGGAAACACCTGTGAGAAGCACCACAAGGCGACAGCTGCGAGCGACCAGTTTCGTATTCGATGCTCGCAGGTCGACCATCAGATTGCCGTAAGTCTTACCGAGCTGCACCATCGTCGCCGTGGTGAGCATGTTCAGAACCATTTTTGTGGCGGTACCTGCCTTCATCCGGGTCGATCCAGTGATAATTTCCGGACCGACCACCAGAGTAATCATCAGGTCCGCAACCTGCGACACGGCTGATCCTTCGTTGCACACCAGCCCGATCGCGAAAGCCCCAACGGAACGAGCATATTCCAGACCTCCGATCACATACGGGGTACGCCCGCTGCTGGCGATGCCGACAATGACATCAGCCTTCGATAAACCGATTGCCTGCAGATCTTCAACAGCGGCCTCCGGATGATCCTCCACACCTTCCGCTGATTTTCGCAATGCCGAGTCACCGCCAGCGATGAGTCCCACAACCATCTCAGGCGGAGTACTGAAGGTTGGCGGACACTCGGACGCATCCAGTACACCAAGCCGCCCGGATGTTCCCGCTCCAGTATAGATCAGCCGTCCGCCGTTACGAATTCGTTCCGTGATAATGGTGATTGCGCTGGCAATCGAATCCGTTTCTTTGGCAATCGCCTGAGGAATCGTCGCATCCTCAGCGTTCATCAGTCGCACGATTTCCTGCGGTGACAGTGTATCGATGTTCGCCGACGCGGGATTCACAGTTTCTGTGGTCAGGTTCTCGATCGAACCATAAGCTGATTGGGAATTCATGGGGTATGGAACGTCAGTTCTGAATTAGTTGAAATTGTGTGGGTGCTGGAATTGCAGCAAACCGGTATCACTGAAGAAATCGGATGTTCCCGGCGCCCCAGCGTCGAATCTGCCGATTCGTAACACCGAAGAATCACCCGAACGGGTCGATCAGATGTGTTGCGAGCGAAAGCCGATACGTTCGTGTACAGTATCGTTACAGTTACTGACAGATTACAACTGTGGGACGAGAGGGAATTCATCAGAGTGAGTGCAGATCTGGGTATCGTTGACATAGTGGTCCTGAGTTCGCTGCTGCTGGCCGCGATTGGCGTTGGTTTCTGGTCCGGCCGGAGAAACAACGATGTTGAATCGTACCTGCTGGGTGGTCGATCGTTGCCTTGGTGGGCAATTCTGGGATCGATCGTGGCCACGGAAACCAGCACCGCCACAGTGCTGAGTATTCCGGGGGCGGCCTACGGCGAAGTGGGAATGCGGTGGCTGCAGATTGCGATGGGGTATGTTCTGGGCAGGGCAGTGGTGGTCCGCGTCTTTTTGCCCCTGTACTTCAAAGGCAAACTGTTCACGGCGTATCAGGTTCTGGATCGGCGGTTTGGCCACGCCACAAAAACGGCAGCGTCGATCCTGTTTCTGGTGACTCGCAACCTGGGCGACGGCCTGCGACTGTTTCTGGCAGGACTGGTGGTTCACACTCTGCTTGGCTGGCCGTTCGCATGGAGCGTTGTGGCGATGGGAGTTGTCACCATCGTCTACACGGTCTTCGGAGGGCTGCGTTCGGTGGTCTGGAACGACTGCATTCAGTTCGTCATCTACATGCTCGGTGGCGCCGCGGCTGTCGTGATCATCGCCGGAAACCTTCCGGGGGGCTGGGACCAACTGTGGACGTTCGCTGAATCCTCCGGCAAGTCTCGGCTGTTTGAAACCGGGTTTTCGATATCCGAACCTTATAACATCTGGGCGGGGCTGATCGGCGGAGCGGTGTTGACCATCGGTACGCACGGGACGGACCACATGATGGTGCAGCGATACCTGAGTGCGCGGAGCGAACGCGAGGCGGGCCGGGCCGTTTTTCTGAGCTCGTTTGTTGTGTTGTTTCAATTTGCACTGTTTCTGTTTATCGGGGTCGAACTGGCCTGTTTCTATTCGCTGGACGCTAACGTTGCTCCGGCCGAGGCGGACCAGGTCTTTGCTCACTTCATCGTCCACAGTTTTCCTCAAAACACGGGGCTGATCGGTCTGATGCTGGCCGCCATTCTTTCCGCTGCCATGTCAACGCTGTCAAGCTCACTGAATGCGTCAGCATCGGCGTTGTTGAACGATTTCTACCTGCCCGCCTGTAAGACTCCGCCTGCGCCGCAACGTCAGCTGACGATTTCTCGCTGGGCGACGGTTCTATTTGGTGTCATCCAGATCGGTATCGGAATCTGGGCGATTACGCTGGAAGCAACAGTTGTTCGCAATGCGTTGACGATTGCCGGTTTCTCAGCAGGCATCCTGCTGGGCATATTCTCGCTGGGCGTGCTGTCACGTCGAGCTGGACAGGCGGCGGCACTGACGGGCGCATCTGCGGGAATGACGGTGCTTCTGTTTGTTCAGTTCGTTGCCCCGAACTTCGGCTGGCAGGTCGCGTGGCCCTGGCTGGCGCTGATCGGTTCGGCGACGACCTTTGTTGTGGGTGAGTTGACCGCTGTGTTCTATCCCCGTGCTGAGAGACCTGAATAATGATTCGTTTCGTGCATTTGTGCGCATTACTTCTCCCGCTGACGGGTGCCACCTGTTTTTCGGCAGACGAAGTTCTGTGTGGTGTCGACGTTCTGCGGCGCGACGGATTTCGCCAATTAACAGGGCAACGCATAGGGCTGATTACCAATCACACCGGACTGACCCACGATGGAATCAGTACAGTTTCGTTGCTGCACGACGCCTCCGAAGTCTCGCTTACAGCATTGTTCAGTCCGGAACACGGATTTGAGGGCAAGCTGGATATTGCAAAGATTGATGATGCCGCTGATCAATCGACGGGCTTGAAGATCTTCAGTCTCTACGGCAAGACCCGACGTCCGACAGCAGAAATGCTGAGCGGTGTGGACACGCTTGTTTTTGACATTCAGGACATAGGTGCCCGGTTTTACACCTACGTGTCGACGATGGGTGAAGCGATGCATGCCGCTGCGGAACATGGCAAACGATTCGTCGTGCTGGATCGTCCCAATCCCATCAACGGCATCGACGTGGCCGGGCCCATGCTGGATCCTGGTGAAGAATCATTCGTCGGTTTCCATCATCTGCCCGTACGTCACGGCATGACGATTGGCGAATTGGCACTGATGATTCGCACCGAGCGGAAATTGGATCTCGATCTGGACATCGTTCGCTGCAACGGCTGGAAGCGGAACACACTTTGGGACGCAACGGGCCTGGTGTGGGTCAATCCGTCGCCCAACATGCGGTGTCTGACACAGGCTCTGTTGTATCCGGGGATCGGACTCATCGAGACAACAAATATTTCTGTGGGGCGAGGAACATACACACCGTTTGAGGTGATCGGTGCCCCCTGGATTCAATCACGTGAACTGGCCGCTGCGCTGAACGGACAAGCCTTGCCAGGAGTGACATTCGTACCGATTCGCTATACACCGACGTCCAGTAAGTATGTCGATCAACAATGCGGTGGAATCAATATTGTCATCACAGACAGGGCACTGTTTGAGCCGTTGATTGTCGGCTTCGGCATATCGGCCCAACTGCGGCGGCTCTACCCGAACGAGTGGAAAGGTAAGGACGCGATGCGGTTGCTGGGGAATCGAGGGACTCTGGACGCGATTCTGGCGGGCAAGGCAGCAGAAGACGTAAAACAGATTGCCTCTGCTGGACTTCAGCAATTTATGAAACGACGGCAAACGTTCCTATTGTACGATTGATGTGCCGTGCCGAATCGCATGCGAACCGGACTTGATAATTTTCTGGCGGCACCACCCCCGGCAGTGCACGGCGCCCGGCTGGGGCTGCTGATGAATCAGGCCTCGGTGAATCACGAATTTCACTATGCCTGCGATCTGCTGAATGAAACATTTCCCGGGCAGCTGCGTGCGTTGTTTTCACCGCAGCACGGGTTCTGGGGTGAGCAGCAGGCCAACATGATCGAATCGCCTCACACGCGATATGCTCCGTTGAACCTGCCAGTCTATAGTCTGTACGCCGAGACGCGGCGTCCCACGAACAGCATGCTGGCCGACATCGACTGCCTAGTGATCGACCTGCAGGACGTCGGCACACGTGTCTACACCTTCGTCTGGACAATGCTGGAATGCCTCCACGCCTGTGCTCGTAACAATGTCCGCGTCGTCGTGCTTGACCGACCGAATCCGCTCGGAGGCGAAATCGTGGAAGGCCCCATGCTGGAAAGGAGCTTCCGCAGCTTCGTAGGCGGTAGCGAAATACCGCTACGACACGGCTTGACCATCGGGGAACTGGCTCAATTGCTGAACACGGAGGAACAGATTGACGCGGAACTCACCGTCGTACCGATGAGTGGATGGGACAGATCCATGCTGTTCTCTCGGACCGGTCTGCCATGGGTTCCTCCATCGCCCAACATGCCCCGCTGGCAAACGACTCTGTTGTATCCGGGGCAGGTACTGCTGGAAGGAACCAGCCTTTCAGAAGGGCGGGGCACAACATTTCCGTTTGAAGTGATCGGCACACCAGCGCTGAACCCCGATCAGTTCCTGGCAGCCGTTCGCAGACACGAACATCCCGGTGTCGGACTGCAGGCGATTCAGTTTCAACCAACTTTTGACAAATGGCGTCTGCAGACGTGTGGAGGTCTGGGAATTCACATTCTGGACGCAGCGGCAGTTCGCTGCGTCAGCCTGACCATCGTGCTGATCAATGCAGCCCGGCAACTGGCCCCACAGGAATTCGCATGGCTGCAGCCGCCGTACGAATACGAACATGTGAAGCCCCCAATCGACATTCTGTTCGGCAATGATCGGCTCCGAACTCACCTGAGCGCGAGCGTCCCCCTTGGGCCGGACGAACTGAGCGACCTCACGTCGTATGACGAAGAAGGCTGGCGTGATCGCATCTGGCAGCACCTGCTATATGACAACAGGGCTGACTGACCAGGTTCGTGACGACGCTGGATTCATCGAAATGCTGCTGATCACAGGATTCGAGTCCGGATCAGCATCGACGAAATTCACTGCAAACGCGACACATCAAAATACTTTCAGCTGGGAACACTGGGGCGGGCGTGGGTCATATCAAGTGTTGGTGGGCAACGTGAACAGCCGATGCCAGTCGTAGAATTTACCTGTTCGTCCGTCAGATCCGCCGCTCTCTTCCTGAACAGCCGGTTCCACGAGTACTGCTTAGAGGCCCAGTCAGGCAGTTTTACCGGATGTGGCTTTTGTGTCATTTCACCGGCCTGATTACACTTTGAATAATGAATTCGCCGTTGTAGTCGGTTGCCGCAAGCGGCAAAAACAGACCATTAGAGCGGATCAATTTTCACTGTAGACGAAACGGGCTCACGGCAAGTCAGAAGTCGCGGCGAAAAAACAAATCTCACGCGCACGTGTCAGTGTTAAACTCTGTGACGTCAAAAATGAAACCACCATCATAAAGTTGCGAACATCCAAAGCGAAGCAGGTCAGTCACATTCAGCCATGATCACTTTTCGGACAGGGCCGTTTTGCCGAGCTCGCCCGGAGGCAGCCGACTTCGTTGAAACAACTCAGAAACACAAGCACTCGCCGTTCATCGTCATCTAACCACGGCTGCGGGACAGACCATAATGAACAGTAATTCTGAAGCCTCAGAGACCAGGCCTTCTGGCGGTATAATTTTTGACAACGGGGGACGAGTCGTCATCGTTACCGGTGGCTGCAGTGGTATCGGCAAGGCGATCTGTGAAAACTTCGCCAGGTCGGGTGCGACCGTGGTTTGCGCTGACGTAGACACAGCAGGTGGTCGAAACCTGCCCGAAGGTGTCGAATTTTTTAAATGTGACACGTCCAGAAAAGAGGATTGCGACACCGTGGTTGACTGGACAGTCGAAAGGTTCGGTGGATTGGATGTCCTTGTCAACAACGCGGCCGTTCAGCCGAAAGAATCCTACCGACCGATTCACGAACTGCCTGCGGCCGTGTGGGACCGTGTTGTCGCCGTGAATTTATCCGGCTACACGTTTATGGCGATGTCCGCCTTGCGTCATATGCAGCAGCAGCGCAGCGGCGTAGTGGTCAACATTTCCAGTGGACAGGGACATCGCACTGCGCGGCAGGTCGGTACGTATGGTCCGGTCAAAGCGGCGAACATAATGCAGGCACGTCAATGGGCCGTTGAGTACGCTCGTGACGGCATCCGAGTGGTGTCTGTTTCACCAGGCGCTATCGACACTCCGCTTGTCCGCGCCAGTTTGGCACAGCAGGGTGGTGGTGAGGCTCTGGCAAATCGTCATCCCGTAGGCCGAATTGGTCAGCCGGAGGAAGTCGCCAGCGCCGTCTTGTGGATCAGCGGCCCGGGTGCATCGTTCGTGACTGGAACAGACCTGGAAGTCGATGGTGGCCTCGGAGCGCTGGGATCATTTGCAGATCCATATCCAATGCCCAATGCCGCTACTTCATGAGCTACGTACCGTTACACTTCGACGAATCATCTGCCGCTGAAGTTCGGTTGCCAGCCACGCACAGGCAGTCTGCATGCCCCGCCCAAAGACGGCAACACCGTAGCGATAACGGCCGTTACGAAGTTGACGTACACTCTGGACTCTCACGTGTCCCTCGATAAGGCAGCCGTCTTTGTCCGGCAGCGACGCCTCTACAACGGACTTTGCTTCAAAAGCCTCATCACTCAGTACGGCAAAGCCCGTTTGGCTGATATCTGTCAAATCACATTCCAGACAACTACCAAAACGAACCGTCACATTCAGCGGAACTGTTCGCACACGATAACACTCGCGACTTTCAGCGAGCACGGGGTCTGAGACGCGTTTCAGGACGACGACAACAGCCCGTGAGTCCTGATCAAAGTCCATACGAGATAATTCGTCATCGGAACGTTCATCCGCGGCTTCGCGATCGATGACGCCTTCAACAACCGCCTCCTGCGTGACGAAGCGGCGACCGTCCTCAAAGAGAATCGAAAGTTTCTTGCCTGCAGCGTCCGGGAAAGTCACGACATCAACCTCAGCCGCGACCATAGCGCCGTTTATCCACAGCACTCGAGCTGGCAGCAGGTCCGTACGAGTGACTGAAACATCCCGTTGCAGATAGATGAAATTGTCGGTTTCAAGGGGCATCTGGGGAATCCTGTTGAAAGGGATTCTCAATCTCTACGTTATGGATTGACTCCTGTCGAATCGTTTCTTCGTCACTACAGGAAAACCCACCCATGAACGTAGTGGGAATGCTGAAATCAACAGTATCCCCATCCATATACATTGTTCACAAGCTTGAAAAGAACGGGCGCCAACAGGCAACACCGAACGGTCCGGAGACCGGCAAAACCGGCACAGCTTACGTCGCCGTCGCAACATTCGCCGATTACGACTTCCGATTGACCGTCATCCTCGGTTTGGCCTCAAACAGAACAGCCCGGTTGAACAAATTGAGGCTTGTCTGATGCTTTCCACATGAGATCATGTGACCGTCGTCGACGCCATTTCACGGAAGAAGTTCTGCGCCGGCAGCTGTCAACGATCCAGAACTCTGGTGGTTCAATCTGTTGCCGATGCAGCAGACACTCGATGAAGAGTGACGTCAGGAAACCACCAGACACATGGACTTCGACCAGTCTGCAGAATCATGAAAACTTCAATCGCGTCAACACTAAGTGTTTGCATCATTCTGACTGTCGTTTCCGGCCCACGTGCATTGGTTGCCGATGAGGCGGAATCGAAGTCTGACGAACAGGAAGAAGTGCGTAAGATAACCGCTGTGGCACTTAACTATTGCCGAGCCTCACTGCATCGCATACGTCGAGCTCCGGAGAAGCACGTCTTTCATGAGGAGCAACAGCGAATCCTGAGCAATCTGGACTTGAATCGCATTGAAGATCCGGAAGTCATCAAGCTGTACAAATCGATTCTCGATGAGATTGGTCAGGTGCAAATCACCGAGCGTGAGCGATTGGTCATCGACGAACAGTTCCGGCGCAATACTCACCGTCAACTTGGAACCAGTTTTTTCGTAGTCGGAGCACAGGTGCTCACTGGCCAGTTGGGCAGTGCCGTGCAGTCTGGCGCCAATAGCTGGTGGGACTATCGCAATCAGGAAGTACGGCGTGACTCTGACCGCCTGAAAGTCGAGAAAAGTGAATTCAGCGGTCTAATGTCACGTTCCAGCTCGTTTCTGGACAGCTTCTGGAAATTGTCGCAGAAGAACGACATACCGGACCGGTGGCTGATTCGGGATCAGGACCTAGATCAGATGGCACGAGTTCTGGCCGAACGCGATGCAGCTCAGCGCCTGCGGATGCTGTCCCGAATGGAGCGGTTCATGGAGTGTTACCCGCCTTATTGGTACTACGTCGCCAGAACTCAGCAGCAGCTCGGCCTGATTCCCGAAGCGACAGAAACCTATCAACGACTAAGCACCATTGGCAGCGGACATTTTCGACAGGATGATATGATGGCCAGCAGTATGGCCAATCTCGCGCTACTGCAGGAACATCAGGGACTGCCACAGGCGGCGGACACGGCCATGCAGGTGATGGACCATTCGATCCGCAACTGGGAATCCAATTTGATCTGTGCCTGGGTTCTGGGCAGACACCAGCGTTTTGATGATGCCGAAGAATTGATCCTGTGCAATCTGGACGAGAATCGAGAAGCCGGCCAAAGCCGTGTGGCCCTGGCATCGCTGTACTATCATTCGGAGAATAAGACTCAGCTGGCCAAACTGTTGAACGACCAGCGGGTCGTTCGTGACGTACCGATTCCCGGCCTACTGCTGTGTGCCAGACTCCTGGGCGCAGAAGCCGTTCCCGAACAGACTCAACAGTTTCTGGCGTCGACACTCTTTGCATCCGTCCGACGGACAAATCAGGGACCGGCAGTCACTCTGTCGGTCGCTGCGGCATGGAAACTACGCGACGCAAAACCAGAGGTCGTCGCCGGACGGACACGCTTGCAAACGCTTCGCTACCGCCCGAGCGCGACAGGGCTTCAGGCGGAATTCGGGGCAGAGCGAGGAGCCGTCGAGGAGGACGGCACCGACATAGAGGACATTCGTCTGACGTTAAATTACCCCGGCACACCTGCCATTCACATCAGGCTTGGGGCAGCAGGCAATCAGTCAAATGAAAACGGGATCCTGCCAAATCGCGGACCGTTTTCGCCGCCAAACACCTCTGGCCGTCTGGCGCTGTTTCCCAGGGAAAACATCCGCTACCAGATAAGCGAGATCGAACTGGACGGCGTGCGACTTTCGTTTCGCGATGATGCCGTCATCGACGCCCGCGGGGAAGCGGACGACAAGGAAGTATCCGCCGAGGATACTGCGACGCGGTCGTAGACGACTACGGTGTTGCCGGAACATGCTTCCGCAGGTCGGCGATCATCTGACGCGTGGCGGCTTCAATCGCATTTCGCCAGCCCGCAGGACCAAACTGCTCCGCGTACTCCTTCTTTTGAAACGCAAAGTTGATTCCGCGAGAACTGTTCACCAGCGCGCCGTGGCCATTCGGGTCGAATGCACCGGCGACGTCGGCTGCGGTGCCCCCCTGGCTTCCATAGCCCGGTACCAGAAACGGTGTGTTGGGCATTCGTCGGCGCAAGGACTTCAGTTCCTCCGGCCATGTGGCTCCCACGACTGCACCAATGGAGCCGTAATCGTCGTCCGGCCAGTGATTTGAATTGAGTTGCTGCACGACATCAGCGACCGTTTCGAAAAGTTTCTGCCCCTTCGACGATCGATCCTGAAACGTCGCAGCGCCCGGATTGCTGGTGCGCACAAGAATGTAGAGCCCGGCACTGTTACTAACAGCTTTTTCGACGAACGGCTGCAGCGTGTCGTCCCCGAGATACGCGTTGACTGTTAACGCATCAGCACCAAACGGTGCCGCTTCAGGATCTTCACCGGCCAGCCATGCATCGGCGTAGGCAGTTGCCGTCGAGCCGATGTCACCACGTTTGGCGTCGGCAATCACAACCAACCCCGCCGCGCGGGCATGACTGATGACCCTAGCAAGGGCCGTGAATCCTGCAGGGCCGAGTTGTTCGAAAAACGCCACCTGTGGCTTCACTGCGGGAACCAGCGGAGCGACGATATCCACGATTTCGCAGCAGAAGCTTTCAAAACCTCGGGCCATGATGGCCGCGTCGCTGCCGCCCGCCGACTGAGCGGCTTCCTTCACCTCTGCCGGCAATTGCTCCCACCGCGGATCCAGCCCGACCAATGCAGGGGTATTGAGTTGTCCAACGCGAGCAATAAGTCGTTCTGAGTAACTGGGCATATTCTCGAAAGCAGGGGCTGAAGTGCAGTGAAAAACGCATGTCACCGAATGGGGCATCCTGCCCCGACACTGTGATTCGTGCGCGATGGACGGAAATGTAGGCACCACGCTGTGAATCGGGAGTCATATGGGTGCAACAATCAGAAACTTCGAAGGATTCCCCGCGAAAACAGGCGAGTCCGCCACAAAGGCGGGGGTTGACCGGGAAATTCAGTACTCAGCGGCGCAGAACGTAACGGTTGTCCGTTCTGCGCCTGCTTAATTTCGCACACATTTCCGACTACCGATTTGCCACGACCCACTGACAACCTAGAGTGCATAGTAGACAAAAGCTGCTGTGAGGCCGCCGACTATGCAATTCTGGAAAACTGTTCAGTCATTTTTGGACGACACTGACGGAGCGACGACCGTCGAATATTGCGTGATGCTGGCGATGATTCTGCTTGTCGTCCTCATTGGCATTACAGCGACTGGCAACAGCGTCCTTGACTGGTGGACCGACATCAATACGGAACTGAATGCCAACGGTTTCTAGCCTTCGCTTCCACTTCCCGACGTTATGCGTAACAGTCTGTACGCTAAACGTAAGGAATACGATGTGACAGAGTGTTCAATCGGACTCGGTGGAAATCTTGCCAACACGGCAAAGTGTTTTGAAGATGCCCTTTCGAACCTGACGGATTGCGGCGTTCGGGTTTGCCGAGTCAGCAGCACGGTCCGTACCCAGGCAATGGGCGAAGCTGCAGGCGACGATTTTCTTAACGCCGTCGCCGTTCTGGAAACTCCGCTGCCGCCGGACGAAGTATTAACACTGCTGCATGCGACCGAACACAAGCTCGGTCGACTGCGAACGGTCCACTGGGGTCCTCGGCCGGTCGATCTGGATCTGCTGCTGTATGCGGAAGAGTCTACGGACTGTGAAACTCTGGTTCTGCCGCATCCCGGACTCTGGTATCGTCGATTCGTTCTGCAGCCGCATGCTGAAATTGCCGGCGACTGGATGCACCCTCTACTGGGCGAATCCGTTCAAAGCCTCTTTGAGCGACTGCAACAGGAGCCATTGATGCTGAACATCGTGGACCGGGACGATTTTTCGTATTCGCTGGAACGGATGAAATCTCAACTCCGCAGGGAGTTTTCCCTGGCACGATTTCGATTGCGGTCAACAACAGCGCACGAACCTACCGACCTGAAAGCTTTCGCGCGAATCGAGCTAACGTGGCAATCCGCCACCGACCATGAACGCACGCAACCGCCTAACCATGCCGACCGTACGATAACGGTCGCGATTGATCGTTCAGCCGGCGTTGAAACTCAGGTACTGGCAGCAGTTCGAAATCTTCTCACCGCAGCACTTGGAACGGTCGTAGCGCCCTCCTGACGCTGCCCCAATAACTACTTTCCGGCAGTTCGCTGACCGTTCAGGATTTCCGAGTAGTCGATTGAGATATTGACAAGTTCCCGGTTGTAGAAGTTGTCCGCAAAGATATCCTTCTCATCATCGTTTCCACTGGCCTTCTTCATCGTCTCTTCTTCCTCTTCGCGCTCGCGTTTCAGTTCTTCCTCCTCCATACGGAGGGTCTGTTCGTTCAGCGAAATTGTCTTGCGATTCTTTCGTTCTGTGTAGCGTTCGACATTCTGCTTCACTTTCTGGAAGTCTTTGTCGTCGACAACACGGCTGGCACTCTGCTGGGACAGTTTACGGGTAATACCGTCGCTGACGTAGGCACTGAACGGCAGGTAACCGGCGCGTTGAATTCGGTCGAATGCGAGTGCATTGTCCAGCGAGTCCTCACCAATGTCGCGATGATTCATGATTGACGGCAGCACGACGTCAGAGACAACGCCCTTATTCTGGGTACTGTCACCATTGACTCGGTAGAATTTACTGATGGTCAGTTTTAGGGCCCCTCGATCCTTACCGAACAAATTCAGCCGACTGGCGACGTTCATCACGTTCTGCACAGTGCCTTTGCCGTGAGTCGTCTTATCACCAATCACGACGCCTCTGCGGTAATCCTTAATGGCTCCCGCAAAAATTTCTGAGGCTGAAGCAGACAGTCGGTTACAAACAACGACCATCGGCTTACGCCAATACATATCGGGGTCTTCGTCATTGTACGGCGTCACAGCGTTGTCCGGTTCCCGAACCTGGACAATCGGCCCCTTGGGAATAAACAGACCTGACACTTCGATGGCTTCGCTCAACGCGCCACCACCATTCCAGCGCAGATCAACGATTAATGAATCAACACCCTGTTCGCGGAACCGGGCCAGGACTTTCTTGACATCTCGGCTTGTGCTCTTGAAATCACCTCCACGGGACGCTTCGCGAAAGTCACGGTAGAACGACGGGATATTAAGAACGCCGATTCGACCGGATCGTCCCTCGATCCAGGACGAAGCTTCAATAATCTCGCCTTTGACTTCCTGTTCGGTCAATTTCACGGTCTGCCGCGTCATCGTGTAATCTTCAATGCCGCCTTCTTCCTTCTTGACCTGCAGGGTCACTTTAGTACCGCTGCGACCGCGGATCTTTTCCACGACTTTGGAAAGCTTCATCTCAACAACGTCGATGGTTTCTGATGTCCCGCCCGGGCCGTCCGGGTCGACACCGATAATCTTATCTCCCTTGACCAGATTCCCGTTCGCTGCAGCCGCCCCGCCTTTGATGACGTCCTCGACTACCGTGTAGCCATCGTCGTATTTCAACCGGGCGCCAATACCTTCCAGCTTGAGTTCCATATTGATCCGAAAATCTTCCAGAGTCTGCGGTGACATGTAGCTGGAGTGAGGATCAAGGCAGTGAGTCATGGACGACAGGTAAAGTTCAAGAACTTCATGAGCTTCTGTCTGTCTCAGCAGATTACGATTGCGGTCATATCGCTTGTGCAGTCGTGTACGGGCTTCTGCCAGATCCGTATCGTCCAGTTTCAGAATCAGCAGGTCAAACTTGATACGTTTTCGCCAGTGCTCTGATAGTTCGGCTTCTGTTTTCGACCACTCGCGATCATCCGGATCCAGAATCATTTCTTCTTCGACGGTGAAGTCATGATCGGTATCAATTAACTGTTCGATCAACGAAGCTCGTTCACCCATCCGCTGTTGATAACGATCAAACACCGTGCTGGCAAACTTGACGTTTCCCGCACGAATCTGGTCGTCCAGTTGCCGCGATGACTGCCGAAACGAATCGATGTCTGCCTGGGAAAAGTAGAGTTTCTGAGGATCCCAGACATCGACGTAGCGATTTAACAGACGCGTCGATATGTCGTCATTGATATCGGGGTGATTGATATGGCGGGAACTAACCATGTCGGCAACCATGCGACCGGTCGTGCCGTCGTCATCTGTAACATTTGCAGAATCCGCGGCAGTCAGCGAACCGACTGAAATCAGCAGAACAAGCCCAGCAAAGAGCCGATTTTTCAGTTCCCATTTCATATTGAATTCCTCATATAGCTGATCACTGCTAATCAGCGACTTATTTATGTCTTGTAGCGACCAGAAGTCACACGCACATCGCGTCTGAACCGACAGCCGTTCGGAAACGATCGAGAGCAACCCAGAGATCGTAGACGACAAGTGATCTTCGTCGCAAGGTGTTTGTCTCAGCAAACATACAAACAGTCTCACTTGGCGACTGGCCCAACACGAACGGCTGTGGCACAAGTTATGCCCGTTGGGCAGGTTCTGCCACGTTTCAGTACGTCAGCGACGTGCACATTAACACTAATAGTTGCCGCTCGATGAGACGCGCCGACATAATTCTGCGAAGGTTTCCGCCCCCCTTTGCGTATTCTGTATTTGACCGCGTTCACACGTCCTCCTGCGGTACTCAGCCTCGACCAGAGACTGGGTTACCACAGATCACCGAAATGGCAACGCTGGCCGTTTACGGGCAATTCGCAGTCCGGACAATAACTTTGCTGCCTCATCGCCGAACAACCCGGCATCATCCTGAGCGTGCGAGAACACCATTGAAAACTGTTCACCTGTAGCGGTGGCACATAAATAGTAGTCCCACACAATCACTTTCCCACTGGCATCACCGATTGCGCGGATGTGACGAATACGCCACGCAGTGTCGTCTCGTACTGTTTCTTCTTTCACCACGCGACCGTTTCTTTCCTTGACCGATTCAGTCACGTCCGACAGAAAATCGCGGTCCGGCGTGTGCTGTTTTGCAGCAACCGTCACCGCGCTGGAAATATTACACTGAGAAATCAGATTACCTTCGCGCAGCTGACGCATCATCAGGACCGACGACGTTTCGTGAAACAAATGCCATTCGCGAGTGTGTGTTAACTGCAGCTTCAATGGCGTCTGTAACAGCAACATCAGGGAACGATCAGTCGGAGCCGTTTCAGTCAATGCATCCGGAGTTCCGGGTTCCGTACTAACGGGCGACTGAACCCAGACAATTGAGGCCGTGACGTTCAGTCCTGGGCTGACTGGTCCCGGCGAACGTTCTTCCTTCTGTGTCGCTGTCAGTGACGTAATCATGCCGCTCTCGCGGTGCACAGTGAATTCACCGCTGATTGACACGGTCGACTCAGAACCCAATATCGCACCGTGTAATCGGCCCTTGAACAGCACCGTGGCGGTCTTGTCATCTGCAGTTTTCAGTTCACACGTGGACGACTGCTCGATGACAGCTTCGACCCCCGTCAACATCGGCAGGGCCCAGTCATCGTTGTTCCACCTGTCACCGACGTTCACAGCAGTCGACGGCAGCAGTCCATTGGCGACAAGGACATCACACGGCATTTGTAACAAATCCAGTTGTTGGCGCGGCAATGCGTAGTTTGGTGAGACATGAACCAATCCTCTGTCAGACCCGAACGTGTGAATGGTCCGGTACGAATTCGACAGGGAGACTTCCGTGTTAGTTCCGCTGCCTACATTTGTCTTTGTGCCAGCAGCGCTAAATTTACGAATTGCACGCAACGTGAACGGTCCCCCCAGATCTGTCGGCAAAGATCGTTGCTCGAATCGAAACGCGCCGCGCGACTCCATTGGCAATGACCGCGTCCCTCCGGCACCAGGTATCCGGATTTCACCGCGAATTTCGATCTTGTAATCGACAGCGCTGACGTGCGCAGATCTATCTGCCGACGAAAAAGTCACTGCAGCATCTCGTTTTTCGTCTGCGACAGCCGCAGGCTGAACGCAAACAGCGACCAGCAGGCAACCGAAAGTGAATGACCTGTTCGCCGGTTCCGCAGCCGGGTGTCTCGAGATGCCCCTATGCGGTCGCACGTCTGATCTGCTGACTGGCTGCCACGCAGCCTTTAGTAAATTCCGTCGAGCCATCGCCAACGCTCCTTCCCTGAAGATGTCATCCAATGAGATCACGGAATAACAATTTCGAATGGCGGCAGATTACAGCATCTCAAGACTTGCGTCGACGTGAATGCGTCCCGGCAAACAGCGATCAGCGCATGAAAAAATCCCCGATTCACGGAACGGAGATTCCAAGTGTCGCAAAAACAGAGGAAAGCAAACTTCACTCTCAAAAACTATCGCACGCCCATGCGGATATTGCTGAGTCCCCTGCCTGTCTCCCCCAGAATGCGGTATGCACACGGACGTACGATTGACTAACAAGGCCACCTGAGAACGCTCATTCCGCAGCCTTCTCATCCGCAGCCTTCTCGTCCGCAGCCTTCTCGTTTTCGGTAGCAGTATCATCCTCAATCTCAGGTCGCACACGGCGTTGTTGACGCTCGCCGTCGCCGCCTCTACCTCCACGTTGTCCTCCACCACCACGGGCAATTACTTCCCGCATGCCTTCTGTGAATTCCTCTCGAGTAAGCTCTCCGTCGCTGTCTTTGTCGAAGTCGGCGATACGGTCCTGCACTCGTCCACTTAGCTCCTCATCCGTCAACTTGTCATCTTCATTCTCGTCCAGACGATCAAAGATTGCAGCAGGGTCAAATCCGCCGCCAGGTCCTCCGCCGCCAGGTCCACCACCACCTCCGGGCAACTCCATGTCGTCGTCTACGGATGCATCAGAATATTCCGACTGGCTGGCTGCCAACGCCATATCCTGCTCCGTCGGAGGTTCTGTGTTGTATCGCCGCACGCTTTGTGATGTGTCCGTGCTGACAACAACGTAGTACGCTGCTTCCGGACGTGACAGCAATGGACGCAACAAGCTGAACCATGAATACTTGTATTCGACCTCAGTATCGTTCTCTCGAACGATGCCTCTGGAAGGGCTAAAAATGAGCAGGGGTTCGAACTCAAGCAGTGGCAGTTCACCAAACACTCCGTCCGGCGATTTTTCCTGTAGCATTTTTCCCGTGAGCATGTGCCCCAATCCGGCTCGCAACTCTATCACCAACACAATCGCCAGGACGCACAGAACTAGTGCAGAAACCGACTTTCGCAACGGTGATACTCCGCTTGAACTTGTTTCACTTGCAAGGTCGCCAGACATAACACGTCTCCGAAAAAGGAAGGCCGTAGAGGGATCACTGAAGGAGGAAGCATCAAAACGATGTTAAGGCGTGCCGACCTTCAGCCACCGCAATGTGGAACATTCAAGCCTAACAAAGGATGCCCGAAAACTGGAACGAACCGCCGACTTTATTTGACAACGTAACCGATATCGTTAAGAGCTGATTCACACCAGAAAACCACCCAAGCAGCAATGCAAACAACGCAACTACCCCAGCTGAGAAACAGAAGCGTCAAGCGTCGACAACGACGGCAAGCGAGAAACGCACCGACAACAACACATCACGCAAGTCATTTCCAGGTCGTCGTTTGAAAATGGCAGTGAGAGACTTTCATTTTGAGGTGTCCATCGACACGAAGCTGCTGCCATGTCCTTTGTCGCAGGCTTTGTGAGCTACCACACCGTTCCGGCGCGTTGCGTTGTGCCGAACCTGACTGTTTGACCTTAGCCCCGTGAACGGTGCCAGCGTATATGAGAGAATCCAGACCGGGCGAAGCCCGGAAAGAATTTTCAGATACCTAAGAAACGTTACGATGTTGATCAGATCATTCCCATGCTGCGCCGTGCCGACGTGGAACTCGGTAAGGGCAGGAAGGTGCCCGAGGTTTGCAAGGTGCTGGGGATTGTCCAGCATACTTATGACCGCTGGCGTCAGAAGTACGGCAGCATGGCACCGGAAATGGCCAAGGAGCTGAAGGCTCTTCAGAAAGAGAATTCTCAGCTGAAGAAACTGGTGGCGGACCAGGCTTTGGATA
>JAQWLN010000155.1 GCA_029247265.1 Fuerstiella sp. | reverse complement strand
ACGCTGGAGACGTCATTACAATGTGGTTCGTCCTCACAGTTCTTTGGACTACCGGCCGCCAGCGCCGGTAGCCGTGCTATCAGCAATAAAGTTTACGCCAGGTCCGAGTTAGGATCTGGCACCATCCGTGGGGGCAGGTCAATAGGACTCGAACTGCCGGAGAACAAATCATGCAGTGCAAGTGAGGATGATGGACAGTAGAACTCTGTAAGTGATTTGCTCACAGCCACTTGCCGCATTTCGCCCCGAAGTCGCAGAAACTGATTGAACTTTCTGGGACCGGCCAACGACACTGAAAAGCCAACGAAAAAAGCCGCTGATCGCATTTGATCAGCGGCTACTATTTAGAAGGTGGAGGATAAGGGACTCGAACCCATGACCTTCTGGCTGCCAGCCAGACGCTCTCCCAACTGAGCTAATCCCCCGTGTGTCGGCGTGAAACGCCCTGTTCGTGCGAACGCTACCACCGACTTTCGAAGCTGTCAAGCTGTGGGTTCTGTTGTTTGCCAGATCCTGTGATGCCACCGTTATTCCGGCGCCTGTGCCCGGGAATTACAGCCTGACACGTCTTCTGGGGTCGGTGATTCAGCCATAGAAGCCCACTGCCGAATCCAGACTGCGGCCGTTGCGAGCAGAATCATCAACAGGCGGCCGACCGTCACAATGTCGGCAAAAACGCGGCTGACCGTGACCCCGGGGACCTGATTGAACAGCAGTTCTGTGTACGAGGATTCACCGCCATGAAGGCCAAGTTCACGGCGAATCTGAAAGTGCCAGTCTGCACACAGGCAATAGCCCCAGCCGTGCCAGGCTCCCATGACGACCCACGAAAATAACGTGGCCCCGATAGTCAGCAGATGCAGTCTGCGGGTTCGAGGCCAGATCCATCTCACAAGGTTGAACACGATCAACACATTGTGCACGGCGAAAAAAAAAGATATTGAGAAATGAAAGCATCAGTGTGGTGTCGGAAGGCTCTCGGCGGGTGGCGACTTCTGTCCGGACAAGACGACGACCACAATTGCGAAATCCAGAGCCGCCGAACCAAGCAGGCCCACGATCGACTGAATCGACGTGTGCTTTTCTGTGTAGATGTACAAGCCGATGTTCGACACTCCGAACAGAAACCACGACATCCAGTTCACTCCCGTCGTGTTTCCTGTTCTCAGCAGCGATATCAGTTGAATGGCAGTGGCGATTGGAATGACGACGGCCGGCACATAGCCAGACACTTCAACGACGGTTGGATGCATAACAAAGTCTTGTAGCATAATTCGGCGCGACTGACTGAGCGTCACGGACGGCTGGATGAATTTCGGACGGGGCGGACGAACTAACGGGTCGACTTTACATCGATTTCCCAGTCGGCCAGAAGTTGTCGCAGGGCGTTTGCGTGACTATCGGGAAGCAGGCTGCTTGACTCCGTCCGGTCGTTGGACAGATCAAACATCCATTCTTCGAGTTCATCGGCTTCGACTTTGCGCACATATTTTTTATTGCCGCTGCGGACCGCAGACCACATGCGGTCGCCCCGTTTGCCTCGCCAGAACAGGTTGCGTGAATAGTCGTCGTTCCCGTATGTCACGTGTGCAATGATGTCATCGCCGTCCAGCAATTCGACAGCAACGTTTGTTCTTGCCAGTCGCAGAAACGAACGTGTCAGGTCAAACGTGATACACGGCTGATGGCACGTGCGGCCCGGTTGGATCTGTCCGGGCCAGCGGATGATCAGAGGCACTCGAATACCGCCTTCGAAAGTGGTTCCTTTGGCTTCACGCAGGCCGCCCATATTGGCTGCTCCCGCAAAGCCTCCGTTGTCGGAAACGAAGACGACAACTGTGTTGTCGGCGATTCCGGCGTCGTCAATGGCAGTCAGCAGTCGTCCGACCTCTGTATCCAGATGCTGCAGCATGGCCACGTATGTCTCCGAATCAATGTCCATCCAGTTTTCAGCCGTCACATCCTTCGCGCTGTCACCGGGGCCCTGAAACGGAAAGTGGGGACATTCGTGTGAGACGTACAGAAAGAACGGTTTGCTCTTGTTCTGTTGAATGAATTCAATGGAATCGTCGGTGATCAGCTCCGTCATGTAGCCTTCCCGGTGCACGGGCAGGCGACCATTGAAAAGCACGTGCAGATCACTGGTCTCGCGATGATTGAAGTAGTGAACGTTGCCGCCCATGTAACCGAAGAAGGCGTCCCAGCCATGTACCATCGGGTTGAACTTTGGCTCGTATCCCAGATGCCACTTGCCAAAGACTCCGCAGGTGTAACCGGACTTCTTCAACGCACCTGGTATGACGGTTCGCTCGGCTGGAAGTCCCAGGTCTCGTGCTTCGGCAAGGCGGATCGCATCGTCGTAGCGTCCGACATTGCCGGTGCCGAGGGCGCACTCAAGTCCGCCGACTCGCTGCTGATAGCGTCCGGTCAGAAATGCGGTGCGCGTTGGGCTGCATTCGGGACCGTTTGAGTAGTGCTGCGTGAACCGTACCCCGTTCTGTGCCAGTCGATCGATGTTTGGAGTCTTCGCAACGGGATGCCCGTAGCATCCTAGGTCGCCATATCCCAGATCGTCAGCGAGGATGAAGACGATGTTCGGGCGATCCACTGCAGTGGCGCGGCAGGCAACGCAGCATAGTACGAACAGAAGACAGGAAAGAGTTTGTTTCATAGGAACGTGCGTACGTAACGAAGTGTTGAGGTGGCGTGGGGATCATCGCTGTGTGATCACGGGATAACCGAACGGTCAGGTTCGTGCAAATAATGATTTCCGAGGAGACTTATACTCAATCGAAAGATGAGGTGTTTCGATGCGTTGCTGGCCTGTGCCGACCGACCGCACTCCGGCCTCGACCAGCCCGGACGTCAAAAGAGTTCGTTCGATCGGCGCGGGAGATTTTCCCGTCACGAACGTTTCTTCGGCCTTCGACATTAACTGCGCAGAGTAGGCCACGTTGGGTACCGGTGGCAGATAGAACAGTGTTGACAGAGGATCGGTCTGCCCCTTCAGCTTTGCGGCAAACGTAAAGTCCTGCACCAGTCCGTTCATCAGCAGCATGGTGGCTTTCGTGCCATCTGCATATTCAATGCGGTAGGCCAGAGGATCATCGACCCACTCCTGAATCTGCTGCCGTGTCGGGTGGCGATGACTGAAGGTTGCCGGTTGAGCCAGCGTCTGGCTTCTGGAAAGACAGGCTTCAAACAGTGCTGGACTCCAGCCACCGGCGTTCCATGCACCCGCATCCATGGCCTTCCAGACAGCGTCGCCGCGTAGTCCCTGCACGGCAGACACGCCGGTTTCGCCACCACGTCGGCGTTCGGCCATACACTGAATGACTTCCAGAGCGTGAAAGTCGTAGCTGTCCATGCCACCCATCGCCAGACACAGCATTTCCTCCACTTCGGCACCGTACGGCAAATCGACGACCGGCATTCGCCACGTCACGGGCAACGAAGACCCGGCGGCAAACGCAAAGTCCAGTTCTTTCGAGATCTGATACATCTCCTGTGCCCATTCCGGTTTCCACGACAGATGCTTGTCGTTGAACATCGGCACGGACTGCCCGTCTTTCCGAAAAACGTCGGTCACCTGCTTGAAGAATTCGTAGCGAGGATATTTCTTTTGACCGTATTCGTTCTTCGGATATTCTCCGTGTTCGCCGATGACCAAAACGGCGTCGACCGCCATTTGTTTGCCTCCGCAGCGCAAAGTTTCGGCGATGGTGGGATAGATCGGGAAACCGAATTCCTTTGACCGGCTGCGGCTGAGATCGTTGTCTGGAAACTGATCGACATAGGCAGCCACGACATCAAAGGGCGGACGGTGCCACTTGCCGTTGATCGGATAGCCGTGCAGGAACCGTTCGGCCATGTGCCATGCGTGCGATGGTTTCCACCAGACTGTGGTGACAACCGCCAGTCGGCGACGAGCACTCGCCTCTGTCTGTGCTGTGTTTCCCGTTTGACTGACCGCCAGTCCGGCACCCAGCGCAGCAATAAAATCTCTTCGTGTGAACATAGTCGTTACGTTCGCTTTCTCTGTGCTTGTATCACGAAAACAGCGCGGTGACCGGGTGCCCGGTCGAGCTGCGAACCGGCCGTCCGGTGGGCTCGAAGATTTCCGCTTCGGGAGCAAAACCAAAGCCGTGCAGGATCGTCGCCCCCAAATCTTCCGGACGGACCGGAGAATCTTTGACGTAGGCGGCCTGTTCGTCGCTGGCCCCGTAAATCGCTCCGCCTCGCACACCACCGCCTGCCAGCACCGACGAATAGCAGTGGCACCAGTGGTCTCGGCCGGAGAACTTGTTGATCTTTGGTGTACGTCCGAACTCTCCGGTGACGACTACCAGTGTATCGTCCAGCATGCCGCGATCGGTCAGGTCATCCAGCAAGGCAGAGAACGCTCGGTCAAACGAGGGACAGCAGTATTCTCCGCGGATCATGTCGACTCCCCGGTTGTGTCCGCCGCACACTTCTTTGTCCGATCCATGATTGTCCCACAGATTGAACTGACAGCCGTCCTTGCCGTAGTACGTCCAGAAGACGTTGACGTATCGAGTGCCGGCTTCCGCCAATCGCCGCGCCAGCAGAAAACTTTGTCCGTATTCGTTCCGCCCGTAACGGTCACGCAATGACGCCGTTTCCTGTTCCAGGTCGAAGGCACCTCGCACGTCCGCCGAAGAAATCAGGTCGAACGCCTTGTCGTAATTCGAACGCACCTGTTCAGCCGGCCCCGCAGCGATGGCCCCGGCCGCGTGCTGATCGATCGAATTCAGCAGTTGTCGGCGGCCCGTGAATCGTGACGAATCGACCGCTTCCGGAAAATCGAGGGCTGCGATGCGGAATGTCTTGTCGGCGAGCGACGCCTTCTTTTCTTCGTTCAGTAGAAAGGGATCGAAGGTGTTGCCCAGAAATCCTCCTGTCTGGCCTCGGTAATAACGGTTCCCCGTCGTGAACGGTCGCGGTATCGTGACCCAGGCAGGCAGTCGTCCGGTGTCGCCCATCAGGCTGCGGAGGATTCCTCCCATTCCCGGATCATCGGACGGTAGCGGAGGATACGCCGGACCGGGCACCAGTGAATCGGCCAGCAGTGTGTACTTGATACCGACGTCGTGCGAATTCGAGGTGTGCATCATCGAACGGATGATGGCAAACCTGTCGGCACGCTGAGCGGTCAGCGGCAGCAGATCACCGATTTGGAACCCTGGAACGTTCGTGGCGATTGGCTGAAAAGGACCACGGATGGCATCCGGTGCATTTGGTTTCGGGTCCCACATATCCAGCTGCGACGGTCCGCCGCACAGGAAAATGTAGATGCAGCGTTTGGCCGTTGCCGAATGTGTTTGCTGTCCGGCAAACACATCGGTCTGAATGCCCGGCAGCAAACCGCCAAGTGCACTCAGACCGCCAATCTTAAACGCGTCGCGTCGGCTGATTCGCAATGGGCCTCGTTGTGGTCGGCCAAGCGTTGGAAACAGTGAAAACATAGACTGCTATCAACTTCGTGTGGCGGAACGAGTGGTTCACAACTCAGTAGCACTGACTTCAGTGCGCACGCAGGAACAGTTCCTGATTGTTATACTATACCTCGTGCCCGGCGCTGGCGGAACGTACGAGCGTGACATTCCACCGCTGGCTGCATTTTTTACATAAAGTCTTTCGCTGGATTCCACGCACAGAAACTCATGACAGGACTTGCCGCTGCAGACTGGATAGCATTGGGTCTCTACCTGATCGGCGTAACAGCACTTGGTATCCGGGCCAGTCGGCAGGTGAAGGTGATGTCGGACTTCGTCATGCCTCGAAGATTCGGCAAGCTGATGATGCTGATGCACGGGTTCGGCACCAGCACTCATTCTGACCAGGCCGTCAGTGTTGCTTCGAAGTGTTATTCCAGCGGGCTGTCAGGCATTTGGTATCAGTGGATGTGGTTGTTTGCCACTCCGTTCTTCTGGCTGATAGCGCCCATGATGAGACGTTTTCGGGCGCTCACAACAGCCGACGTTTTTGCGGCTCGATACGGACCATCGGTTGCCGTGCTGTTCTGCGTATTTGGTCTGGCCAAGTTTGTCGTGACGATCGGCAATATGCTGAAGGGGTCCGGTGCGGTCATTGAAGCGTGCACTGGTGCCGCGATCTCAGCGGAAATGTCAATCGGAGTGATGACTGTCCTGTTTGTTGTGTATGGTCTGGCGGGAGGATTGCGTGCCGCGATCGTGACGGACTTTGTGCAGGGTATTCTGACGTTGCTGTTTTCGTTTCTGCTGCTGCCATCTGTGTTGCAGGCGGTCGGAGGAATCTCCGGCATGCGACAGTCTTTCGCAGCGCTGTCGCCGGGCAGGGACATGCTGTCTCTTGTGACACCCGGAGAGATCGGTGTCTTTTACATCGGCATGATCGCATTGAATTCATTGCTGAGCGTCACGGTACAGCCGCACAACATGGGCACGTGTGGGGCCGGCCGGACGGAACTCGACGGCGCCGTCGGTTTTATGGGCGGCACGTTTCTGAAACGAATCTGCACCGTCGCATGGTGTCTGACAGGACTGGCGGCGTATGCTCATTATGCAGGCCGCGTCGACAATCCGGATCATGTTTATGGCCTGATGGCATCTGAGTTTCTGCCGCAGCTGATGCCAGGATTGCTGGGTCTGTTTCTGGCAGGTCTGCTGGCAACCGTAATGGGATCATGCGACTCATTCATGATCTCTGCGTCAGGTCTGGTCACAGAAAATCTCTATCGGCCTGTCTGTCCCGGGCGCAGCGAAAACCACTATCTGTGGGTCGCGCGCGCGTCGGGACTGGCGGTTGTCCTCGTGGCGATCGGATACACATTCTGGCTCAGCGGTGTGATTCAGGGGCTGGAGATTCTCTGGAAGCTGAATGCCGTGATGGCTCCGGCTTTCTGGCTGGGCGTGTTCTGGCGTGGAGCTACAACCGCCGGAGCATGGGCGGCCACATTGCTGACCGCAGCGACCTGGTGGGTGTCCGGCATGACTCTGACAGCAACAAGTCTCGCAGCTTTGCCGTTCGCTGAATCATTGGGAATCGTCGCTCTGCAGAATGACACGCTGGCTGTCACGGTGCCGTGGCAGATGGTGGCGTATCTGACGGCGGGGTTCGCCGGTGGAATTGTGGTGAGCCTGTGCACTCGCAAAAATGATCCACAGCAGCTGGAGCGGTTTTACGAACTCATGAGAACTCCCGTTCAGGAAAACGAAGTTATTGAACAGCCGTGCACTCTGCCACCGGGAGTGATGCCGGCACCTCGACACGTATTGTTTTCCAGCACGAACCTTGAGATTCCTGTACCAACGTGGCGAGCGATTTCAGGATTCCTTGTCGGTTGGTTGCTGGTCTTCGCAATTATCGGCGGAGTATGGTGGCTGGTTGCCTGATGCAGGACGGCCCGCATGCCGATGCGAGCTTACGCTCGGAACGAATTGGTCCGCTCCCGCTGGTCGCTGAATTGGACACGACAACACACTTCATCATGAACGCATACTGCCAATGACCAAGCCAAATATCCTGATCATTCTTGCTGACGGCATGCAGGCTGACACGGTCGACCCCGGCCATCCGTGTCTCACGCCGAATCTTGATGCGTTGGCCGAACGGGGTCTTCGATTTCGCAATGCGCACACGACATGTCCAACCTGTTCGCCGGCTCGGGCCAGTTTGATGACGGGGCTGCTGCCTCACAATCACGGGGTGCTGGAAGTCGAACATGGTCGTGACAAAGATCAGTGTGTGCTGCGGACGGAACATCCGCACTTCGCTAAACGCCTGTCGGCCGCTGGATATCGCACCGGTTACTTTGGCAAGTGGCACGTTGAGCGGACGCAGGACGTAGCGCAGTTTGGCTGGCAGGAAGGCGTCGTGAAGGGCGCTGAACATGTCAAGGGAATTGGCAAGGGGGAACAGGGCCCCCGAACATTTGATCTGGATGAGTCGTTGACGGGATACGTGGAAGGCCCCCGCGGTTACAAGCGGATTCTGCACTGGGGCGTGACCGATACGCGGCTTGACGAGCGATACCCCGGCTTGACCGCCGCAGACGCAGATCACTTTCTGACCGATTGCATGAAAGAATCAGAATCGTGGTGTTGCTGTGTGAGCTTTTCCGAACCCAATGAGGCACTGATTGTCGGTCGCGACACGTGGGATCGGTACTCGGATCTGGACATTCCTCTGCCGGCAAACTTCTGCGACGATCTTTCCGACCGCCCCAATATTTACCAGCGTGAGCAGCAGATCGGACGCAACATTTCCGAAGACCACTGGCGTGCAGCAAGGACGTGCTACTTCGGACGCATCACGGAACTCGATGGAATAGTGCAGCAATTGATTTCTAGGGTAGACGATGCCGAACAGCTGGAAAACACAATCGTCGTTTTCATGGCTGACCATGGACGCTACGTCGGTGCGCATGGATTCGACGCTCACAACTTTGGCGCCTTCGAGGAGATCTATCGCATTCCGCTGATCGTCGCCGGTCCGGGAGTTGCCGCGGGGGCGACGTGCGATGCTCAGGTGAGCATTGCGGACGTGGGTGCCACATTCTGTGAACTTGGCCAGGCGGAACCTATTGACGTGCCGGATTCGCAGTCTCTTCAACCGCTGCTCGCTGAGCCCGACGCGGTTCCTCCGGAATTCGAAACGGGATATGCGGAATACCACGGCACTCGGTTTCCGCTGATGCAGAGAATTCTGTGGCAGGGACCGTGGAAGTTCGTTTTCAATGGATTTGATTTTGATGAACTGTATAACCTTAAAGACGACCCTCACGAAATGCACAATCGTGCGAACGATCCGGATCAGCAGCCACGCATCGAGTTCATGATGTCGGAAATCTGGCGGCGTGTCCGTGATACCGGTGACCGAGCGATCCTCGAATCTCACTACTTTTCCATGCGCCTGGCCTGCATCGGTCCCGAGGCCGCGCCGTTGGACTGACGATTACCCCGAGCGTACCGGCAAATGAAGCGACTTCCGGGGCGGGAGCGAATCAGCGAGAATCTCTGGCTCGCACTGCGTCCTCAGGTTACAGGCAGAACTTGCGAGGAAATGTCCCGAATTGAAAATGCGCAGCTCCGGGGATGAATTTGTGCGGGCAAATCGCTAGTTTTCGTGTGCATTCGGCTTCTGTTTTCGCTGAAGCGGCTGCTGATGCCCTGAGATTGATCATCATTGGGTGTGCTCGCTCTCCGATTACATCTCGGCGTTTCTCACTGGAGTCGGAGAGGCCATGATTCTTGCCGTTTTTTTTGACGCCTCACTAATCACGGGCAAAGGCATCGCAATTGCCGTGACGGGCCTGCTGATTGTGTTCGCGGCCCTGATCCTGATTACGTTATTCATTGCGGCGTTGCCACGCATTCTGGAGGCCGTTGCAACGGTGCTGCCGGAAGCACCAGACCGACATACAGTGCCTGATTCTTCAGAAAGTCTGCTGCCGGACGACGCCGTCCTTGCGGCGATTGGATTCGTTCTGCACAGCGAGTTGCAGAAACAGGTTGAGACGGCTGGAAACACAGACTGACAGCGTTTAGCAATTTCGAGTCTTGAGCGATCCGGCTTCTCCGGAAAACAAAAAAGAACTGCAATGAGCATTCTGTTTGAGTTTCTTAGCACCACCGGATTCGCGTCTATGACGCTGGGAAATCTGATCATGATCCTGATCGGGATCGTGTTCATTTTCCTGGCCATCACAAAGGACTATGAACCGCTGTTGTTGGTTCCGATCGGAATGGGAGCCATCGTCGGCAACATCCCTCTGATTGAAGGGATGTCGCTGAGCGTTTATCAGCAGCATGAATGGGTCATGGACGCAGCAACGGGACAAATCGATTACCTGCCCGGCAGCGTACTTAGCTATTTGTACTTCGGGGTCAGTTGGGGCATTTATCCACCTCTCATTTTCCTTGGAATCGGTGCCATGACCGATTTTTCGACCATGCTCTCCAATCCCAAACTTGTACTGCTGGGGGCGGCGGCACAGGTCGGAATATTCCTGACATTTCTGGGAGCGCTGGCACTGGGCTTTACTCTGAAGGAAGCCGGCGCCATCGGCATCATCGGTGGTGCTGATGGCCCGACGTCTATCTTTTTGTCCTCCAGACTTGCTCCTGATCTGCTGGGGCCAATCGCCATTGCTGCGTATTCCTACATGGCTCTGGTACCTGTGATTCAACCGCCCATTATGAAACTGCTGACATCAAGTGACGAGCGACTGATTCGTATGAAGCCGCCACGAAAAGTATCGACACGTGAGAAAATGATCTTCCCGGTCGTTGCATTCCTGATCTGTACCATGATTGCACCCGGTGCAATCGTGCTGCTGGGCATGATGTTCTTCGGCAATCTGCTGAAGGAAAGCCTGGTCACAGAACGACTGGCGGCCACGGCTCGAACTGCCATGATCGACATCGTCACGGTGCTGCTGGGATTCTGCGTCGGAGCCAGTACTCAGGCGAGCACGTTCCTGACCAGTCAGTCGTTGTTGATCTTCGGACTGGGGGCCTTGTCATTTGCCGTCGCCACGGCAGGCGGCGTTCTGTTTGCCAAGTTCATGAATCTGTTTCTTGAAGAGAAAATCAATCCATTGGTCGGTGCCGCCGGCGTCTCTGCCGTTCCGGATTCTGCTCGAGTGGTGCAGATGGTCGGGCAGCAGGAAGATCCTCACAACTTTTTGCTGATGCATGCCATGGCGCCGAACGTAGCGGGCGTTATTGGCTCTGCGGTCGCAGCCGGTGTGCTGTGGGCCGTGCTTTCATAGACGTGAAATACCACAGGACAGGATGATGTGCTGTTCCGCATGACCCACTAAGTGACCAACAACAAAACAGCGACCAGACACGAAAGAAATCGACGTGACTAAGAAGGTCAAATTCATGTGTACGGCGTTCCGTGACGGATTTCAGTCCGTCTATGGGGCCCGTGTCTTCACCCAGGACTTCCTGCCCGCCGTGGAAGCCACGCGTGACGCCGGCATCTCGTGGTTTGAGGCCGGTGGCGGCGCCAGATTTCAGTCGCTGTACTTTTACTGCAACGAAGATGCGTTCGCGATGATGGACGCTTTCCGTGCAGCGGCAGGACCGGAGGCCGATCTGCAGACGCTGGCTCGCGGCGTCAACGTCGTTGGCCTGGATTCGCAGTCAAGCGATATCGTCAAGCTGCATGCTGACCTGTTCAGGAAACACGGCATCAGCACCATCCGTAACTTTGATGCACTGAACGATGTCAATAATCTGATTTACAGCGGGCAGTGTATCGTCGATGCCGGCCTCAAACATCAGGTCTGTGTGACGCTGATGGAACTGCCGCCCGGCTGCACCGGAGCGCATGACGCAGACTTTTACGTGTCCACATTGCAGCAGATCCTTGACGCCGGTATTCCGTTTGACGCCGTCTGTTTCAAGGATGCGTCCGGCACTGCCGTCCCGTCCAAGGTGTACGACACCATCTCCCGCGCCCGAAAAATACTGCCAGGCGACGCATTCATTCATTTCCACACGCATGAAACCGCCGGTATCAGCGTACTGGCTAACAAGGCGGCTCTGGATGCCGGCGCTGACGCAATCGATCTGTCCATGGCACCGTGTTCCGGGGGCACCTGCCAGCCGGACATCCTGGCCATGTGGCATGCTCTGCGAGGCAGCGAATACGATCTGGATGTCGACATCGAAAAGGTCCGCGAAGCCGAAGAAGTCTTCAAGGAATGTATGCAGGACTACTTCCTGCCTCCCGAAGCCACGGCAGTGGAACCGCTGATCCCGTGGAGTCCGATGCCGGGCGGAGCACTGACCGCTAACACTCAGATGCTGCGTGATAACAACATCATGGACAAGTATCCTGAGATTATTAAAGCGATGAGCGATGTGGTGCGCACCGGCGGATACGGAACTTCCGTGACTCCGGTGTCACAGTTCTACTTTCAACAGGCTTTCAATAATGTGATGTTCGGCCCGTGGAAGAAAATTGCGGAATCATACGGCCAGATGGTGCTGGGCTACTTCGGCAAAACGCCGGTCGCTCCCGATCCGGAAATCGTGGCACTGGCCAGCAAGCAGTTGGGCAGGAAGCCAACCACTCGCCCGCCGCTGGAAATGAACGACGAGGACCCGACCAAGGGCATCGAACCCGCAAAGAAGGCGCTTGCGGACGAAGGACTGGAGATCACCGACGAGAACATCTTTATTGCCGCGGCCTGTAAAGAGAAAGGCATTCGCTTTCTCAAAGGCGAAGCCGAAGTCGGCGTGCGAAAGATCGATAAAGCTGCCCAGGCGGCAGCCGCTGCTCCGGTACCGTCGGGGCAAAGGAAACCGGCCGAGTACAACGTCACAGTCGACGGTAAAGACTATTTCATGGCCTTTGAAGGAAATATGGCGACGGTCAACGGCAAAGCATTTCGCGTCGACATCAAGAATGTCGAAACGGACACCGCCGCCAGCCCCGAAGAGGGTGTGTCAGCCACTCAGGTGACAGCCGTCAAATCTCAGATGCCCGGTGCAGTGTTTAAGGTGCTGGTCAGCGCCGGCGACCGAGTGGCGGAGGGCCAGGCAGTGTTGATTCTGGAAGCGATGAAAATGGAAATGGAAATCGCTGCACCGGTTGCCGGAACCATCGCCGCTGTCAATGTCGCCGTCGGCGAGCAGGTCACCACAGGCCAGGTTCTGGCGTCGATCAACGCGTAGGTGCCGTCTCGCACACATAAAGGCAGGCCGGAAGCGGCGTCGCTGCGCATCCTGGCTACGGCCTGATTGATTGATTTGAGGCGCCGTGCCGGTGGCATGGGCAGGCGCCTCCGAACAGTCTCCGAGGAATGTGGTGTTAGAATCCTCGCAGTGAGCGAATGTCTGCAAACGTTCGCAGGTCGTAGTCAATGCCGGCATAGTCCAGACACGAACACAGGGCTCGCACCGCCACTCCCATACCATCCGGGCCGCTGAATCCGCCAAACTGTCCGCCGCCCTTCAGGTGCGGTTCGGTTTCCAGGTAGAACCCGGGGACGCCCAGTTTCTCAAGACGCTTTTCGATTGCGGGAATCTGTTCACGCAGATCACGGAACACCAATTCATGACCGGCGTCGCCTTCGTTGGCCGGTACGAAATTCTTCAGTCGCTCTTCATCGACGGCACCTGTCCATGTCAGGCTCGGATCGATGCGGTAATCCTTCACGTGCATCCAGCCCAGATAAGGCACTGTCGCTTTGTATTCTTCATACACCTGAACAGGATTCTTGTTTTGAGCAGCCACGTTGCCGCCATCAAAAATCAGCACCATGTTTGGGTGATCTACTCGTTTGGCCAGTTCTGCCAGCAGCGGGCCGGTTTCGCCAACAAGGTTCGGTTCGATTTCCAGTCCGTACACCAAACCTTCTTTCGCACACGCTTCGGTGATCTGTCGAATCTGATCCGCTGCCTGATCAAGGTGATCTTCAGGCTGGGTACCTCGCGGGTGGTAGAACGAAAAGCCACGGATGAGTTTCGTGTTCAGAGCTTTGGCCGCGGCAATGGTGGCGGCGACTTCTCCGGTGAGGTATTCGGCGATCGGGACATATTTGTTGTGAGAACCATCGTCGACGTCCAATAGCTTCACTTTTCCGACGCGGGCGCCGATACTGGTGACGTTGACGCCGTATTCCGCGTGATACTCCTTTAGTCGTTCCAGTTTTTCCGGAGCAAGGTCGACCACATGTTCGACTGTTCCGTCGCCCAGCACGTCGATGAATCGAGGGCTGTAGTTGCGGATTCCAATGGCCGCAAGAGCCGTCATTTGTTCCAAGGCTGTACGGTAATTGGCAGCTTCATCGGCAAATGCGCTAATGATGATAGATGGCTTACTGGCCATGTTTAATTTTTCTCCGGCTGGTTGCGACGTTGCGACGTTGCGTCGGGAACAGAATTGCAGATATGTGAAGTCGGCGACCCACGAAAGTTGTTGTCATGCTCAGCGTGTTAGTTCGAGTTTCGAATGAGAGTTGTGCCCTCATGACGTTAATCACTGAACCGGCGTATTGTTCAGACGTCGATTGACGAACACAACCCAACGGTCGCCAAAGTTCTTTCACATGGAAATCATCCCGGTTCTTGACATTCTGAACGGTGTTGTTGTCCGGGGGGTGGCCGGTCAACGACACCGCTATCGCCCGGTTCAAAGTCTATTGACCCCGTCCTGTGATCCGTCCGTGATCATGCGGGTTTTCATCGATGAGTTTGACCTTGGTCGTCTCTATATCGCCGATCTCGATGCAATTCAGTTTCAGCAGTTGAATCGATGCACTATTGCTGAACTGGCCCTCGGCGAAACAAGTTTGATCGTGGACCGCGGCGTCAGGTCGGCAGCGGATGTTGAGGAATTGCTGGAACTGGGTGTCGAACGAATTGTCGTGGCGCTCGAAACGCTCGAAAGCGTGGACACCGCGAGGGCGCTGGTGTCGAGGTTCGGAGCCGAACAGCTGGTCTTGAGCCTTGATCTGAAAAACGGGCGCCCGCTGACCGTGAACCCCGATTGGGAAAACGTCGAACCACTCGATATCGCGCGACAGCTGATTGGCGTCGGTCTGCAGCATGTGATTGTGCTGGACCTGGCCGCCGTCGGCGTGGATAACGGGACTCCGACGCTTGATCTCTGCCAACGGTTAAGATCACTGCTGCCGGATGGTACGATCATCACCGGTGGAGGTGTCAGCGACAGCGCGGACCTTCGTGGAATCGAATCCGCTGATGCCGATGGTGCCCTGGTGGCGTCGGCGCTGCACGACGGACGTCTGTCGGCAGATGACGTTCGTGCATTTAACTCATAGCAAGCCATCGGTGACATGGAACTACGAGCATTCGCGGAACGGGTGTTGCTGTCTGATTCGCTGTCGGAAAAGATTCAGCGGCCAGCGACAACACTCACCGATCATTCACCCGGGGCTGCTCTCCGCGTGGACAATCCGGTACGTCCGGGCAATCTGCAGTTCGCACCCCGTCGAACAGCGCCGACGATGCCCAAACCACAGGCGTTCATCGAACCGAAGAAACGAGCGGTCGCTCATCACATCATGGCCAACCACGAACTTCAGGCCCTGGAAGTTATGGCAATGGTGCTGCTGGCCTTTCCCGATGCCCCTGCTGAATTCCGCATGGGAATGGCTGAGATCATGTTCGACGAACAGCGGCACACAAAGATGCACGCTCAGCGGTCTGAAGAACTGGGAGTCGCCTTCGGAGACCTGCCTGTCAATTCGTACATCTGGAACAAGGCCACAGAATACGCCAGCGTGCTGGAATATGTCGCTGGCCTCCCGCTGGTCTTCGAAGGAGCCAATCTGGACCACACCGTCGAATTCGAAAAGTATTTCCTGAAGCATGGCGATGTTCGGGGCGCCGCTATCATGAAAGCCATTTATAAGGACGAAATCCTTCATGTGCAATTTGGCATGCACTGGCTCCGTCAGCTGAAGGACCCGTCCCTGTCCGAGTTTGAGGCCTGGCAGAAGGCCCTGCACTGGCCCATTCGCCCGGCGAACGCGAAAGGTGACGTACTGCAGCGCCAGGCAAGACGGGAGGCCGGAATGGACGCCGACTTCATCGACCAGCTTTCTACCTACGAGGATCCGCCGAACCCGCAAAACTAACACGCAACGGCGGGATACGGCAGTCCGTCGGGGGCTCAGCAGTCCGTTGACCGAGGCGGAGGATGTGATCGCCCGCGGTTGCCATTGGCCGATCACTGCCTGTTTTCCGTCCATTAAAGTCCCTGCGGGAGGCACATGAGCCGAAATCCCCAGTGTTTTTGTGGGGGCGACGGTTCGTACGGACGAACGCGTCCAATTCTCGGGAAGACGAACGAGTGAATTGTGTCAAGTAAGAAAAAGCGATAAACTACTGGGTTTCAGAAAATCGGGCTGAGTAGAAAAGCCCGGCTTGCATTCCATGTTTTTCGTGGAAGTGCCGGTTCAAAACCGTCCGTTGTTCCCGTGTTGGAAGGAATTGGCATCAGTGTCAGTTGCAAACGAAATTAACGTATCAGAATTGCTGAATCTCAACAGTCCCGTCACTCTGGATCAGATTGAGGCGCTACGATCCGCGCTCATCGGTCATCAGGCCGGAGATGTCAGACAGGCAGTCACTGAACTTAATCAGACAATTCAGGCTGGCAACACGTCCGAATCCCTGCTCGCCCGCGCCGGAGTTGCGGGGTACCTGCTGTCTCAGAACGATGAGGCAAATGCGGCGCTCAGTCAGGTGCAGAAAGACGGCGTGGCTATTTTCTTCCATGCTCAGGTACTGACGTCCCTGGGCGATCATTACGCCGCAGCTCAGCGTTTTGAAGACGCAGGCAAGAACGGCTACGATCAGATCGACGCAACACTTCGTCAGGCTGGCGCTATGCGTGCCGGTGGCGATGTTGACGCTGCCGAGCAGATGCTCCGCAGTGTGGCCGCATCTGCCGCCAGTCGAGCTGAATATTCGTTCCAGATGGGATGCATCTGGGCGGATCGCGGCGACGCACTGACGGCAGTCGAATACTTCGAACGTGCGGTCGACATGGACCCGCATCACTCGCGAGCACTCTTCTGGCTGGCGGCCGAGAATTCACTTCGTGGTAACGATGAAGAATCGATTCGCTACTACGAACGCAGCCTGTCCAAGCCACCATACTATATTGGTGCTCTGTTGAATTTGGGTCTGTTGTACGAAGACCGCGAAAGCTACCAGGCGGCCGCGTTCTGCTTTAAGCGGATTCTGGATTACGATCCGAATCACGAGCAGGCTTTGCTGTACCTGAAGGATATCGAAGCCACTCAGGACATGTACTACGACGAAGATCAGGCTCGTCAGGAAGCCCGGATGAAGCAGTTACTGGGTCGACCAGTGACAGACTTCGAACTGTCAGTCCGCAGTCGCAATTGTCTGGCGGCAATGGATATCAATACACTTGGCGACCTGACCGAAATCAGCGAACAGGAACTGCTGGCCGGCAAGAACTTTGGTGAAACCAGTCTGCTGGAAATTCGGGAACTTCTTGCGGCTCATGGGTTGCGCATCGGCCTGAACCTGCACAAGGTTCATTCTCGCGACGCCTTTGTCGACACCAGTATGTCACCGGAAGAACAAGCCACCATGAATCGTCCGATCGGCGATCTGAGTCTGTCGGTTCGGTCACGCAAGTGCATGAATCGTCTGGCAATTCAGACGATCGGACAGATTCTTGCCCGGACCCCGGACGAACTTCTGGCCAGCCGAAACTTTGGTGTCACGTCACTTAACGAAATTCGTCTGAAGCTTGGCGAAATCGGCCTGAAGCTGCGGAACGACTGACAGGCGTCGGCCGTCGTTATGCGTTCGGTCGTCCCGTTAGTTGTGGCCTCAGGGATTTCCGGCCTCGACGTTCTGGACGCGGCAAGCAGAGATGCTGTTGCCCGAACTTCGTTCCAGACCTAAAATCGTGAAAAGAATCACGTAACCCGATAGTGTAATAGGTAACACAACAGATTTTGATTCTGTTATTCCAGGTTCAAGTCCTGGTCGGGTTGTTTGCTCCATGTCCGCTTGACGCAAAAAAAACGCTGTTCGCCAGCGTATTCTTTACCCCTCGATGGTATCACCTTGTTCGCCGTCTGGTGTGTATTCGCATCGATTCGCGTAGGTTTGTTGGCACCTGTGTTGCCACTTTTGAAAACTGGTTTCGCATTGAATGCGTCAACGTCTTCATCGGTGTGCTGGAAATAGTTCTTCCGCTGAACTGTGACGCTGTGACCAATCCAGTTGGCGACCAGGTCAGCACGTTCGCCGTCCTTCAGCCACTGAGTTTCACAGCTTGCTCGCAGGTTCTGAAATATCTTCGGCCAGGGGATGAGACCAGCCGTGGCGATGATCTTCCTGACCTGTCCCCATGAAATACGTCAGCGTGATGGCATGGACCAGCATGGCAAACGTGAGCGTTCCCATGCCAGCCAGCATGTGGATGCTGATCCCTGTCTGGACTTTTGGGTCCGGACTTGAGGCGTTGCCAATACTGAGTCCGAGGCTGCCGGTCACAACGAAGCACACGGCCGTCAGCACGCCAAGTGTCAGGAAAATACGTTTCACGTGTTCTTTTACCGGCACATGTGAGAGCAGCGTTTTGTTAGAGGCAGGAACCGGGCGGAAGACAATTTTCGCAGTGCACGAATTAGCCGACGCTGCGAAACATTTTGCTGCAAAATGGTGGCCGGAAAATCGCGAGGAACAGGAACACAGGATTTTCAGGAGCCGGTCGCCCGTCCGCCCAATGCTACAGAGGCAATAACTGGATGTCAATGTCCAGATGTCTGGTTGTGCGATGGGTTCCCCGTGTGGCGGAGTCTGAAACTTGATTTGGGCCCTGTGCTCAGCGTCGCCGCTCATGTCACTAAGTCGTCGATACATAGACTTTGTGTTATGGTAACCAGTTCCTGGCATAATCACTGTCGTCGCTGTATGACGCCGTTTCCTGACGCTGAATTCAACGGACCGCGAGGAACAGATGAAAACTCTCTGCATCAATTTATTAATTACTGCCTCTTTTTGTTTCGTTGAGATTTCTGCGAATGGAGCCGAAAACTGGCCGCGGTTTCGAGGGCCAACCGGGCAGGGAGTTTCCTCTGAAACGGGTGTGCCACTCACCTGGAGCGACACAGAAAACGTCGCATGGAAAACCGTCATATCCGGTGCAGGCTGGTCGTCGCCTGTGATTCACGGCGAACATGTGTTTGTCACCTCGACGACAGACGATGGTCGATCGTGCCACGTCATCTGTGTTGATCGGCAATCCGGAAACATTCGCTGGAACACAAAGGTGTTTGAGCAGCAGGTCCGTAAGAAGCGAAACGAAAACTCCGACGCAACGCCAACTCCGACAACCGACGGTCAGCACGTTTTCGCCGTCTTCAGCAGCGGCCGAATGGCGGCCCTTGATTTCGAAGGGACAGTTGCGTGGACCAATCACGACGTTGAATTCTACGGCCACCACGGCCTGGCGGCATCCCCCATCCTGCACAAAGACCTGTTGATCATGGCCTACGATGGCAGCAGCGATGGTGAAAACAACAAGGTCGGCTGGAAAATTCCATGGCAGCAGGCCGTGCTGCTAGCCGTTGACAAGTCAACGGGTAAGGAGCGTTGGCGCGGCAGCCGCGGTCTTTCGCGCCTTGGCCATGTCACGCCCAATATTCTCCGCAGGAACGGCACGTCGCAAATCATAAGCAGTGCCGGGGACGCCGTTCAGGGATTTGATCCGAAAGATGGCCGGCGCATCTGGTCGATCTACAGTAAGGGCGAAGGAGTCACACCGTCCATCGTGACTGGCGACGGACTGATATTCAGTTGCTCCGGTTTTGAAGCTCCGACGATTCGTGTCATCCGGGCCGGCGGCACGGGCGACGTGACGACTTCACATATGGCCTGGGAACAGACGAAGGGAGTGCCATCGCTGGCATCTATGCTGTACGTCAAACCTCACATTTATTCCGTAAGCGACAAAGGTGTCGTGACCTGTTTTCAGGCGGCTACCGGTGACGTGGTCGGGCAGGAACGAATCGGTGGCAAGCACTCAGCATCCCCGATCTACGCGGACGGGAAAATCTATTTTCTGACGGAAGCCGAAGGGGAATCTGTGGTCATTGAAGCCGGGCCGGAACTGAAAATCCTGGCACGCAATCGGATTGACGAAAAATGCAAGGCGTCAATGGCCGTGTCACAGGGCAATCTGTTCATACGTTCAGAACAGCACCTGTTCTGTATCGGCCAGTGATTGATCAGCGAGTAACACTGCCAGTGACCAGAATCGGTGCGTGCAATCAGTGAGATACTTGCGGTCTTGTGTTTTTTTGTGCGGTAATGAGAAAATCGAGCCGTCTGCCCCGCCGCCCCGTTTTCGGTCGACGGCCAATTTGCAATTCAACAACGTCAGGAAGACGGCATTCTTCCTGGTTGGGAGCCGGTTTCTCACAGATCAAGGTCGCATTTTCACGAGATTGCGAAAGAACACGGTCCGGTGGCGGGCGCTTGCCCAAGTAGTATCCTATGGCAACATATTCCCGTTTCAGGCTCTGTTCGCTTCATAGATCATGACCTCAATTAAAAAACTGCTTGTCGCCAACCGTTCTGAAATCGCGATTCGTGTTTTTCGCAGTGCGACGGAGCTGGGGATACCCACAGTTGCCGTATATTCATACGAAGACCGCTATGCGCTGCATCGCTTCAAAGCGGACGAGGCTTACCAGATTGGCAAGCAGGGCGAACCAATCCGAGCGTATCTGGACATTGAAGCGATCGTGCAGCTGGCAAAGGACGTCGGAGCTGACGCGATTCATCCTGGCTACGGTTTTCTTTCGGAACGAGCGGAATTTGCCCGGGCCTGTGCGGTGGCCGGGATAAAATTCGTTGGGCCGTCGGTCGACGCACTGGAGAATCTGGGAGACAAGACGTCCGCTCGGGCTATCGCGATTAAGGCCAGCGTGCCGATCCTGGGCGGAACGAAAGGTGCCGTTGACAAACTGGAGGAAGCCCAGGCCGCGGCCGAAAACGTCGGATTCCCGGTCATGATTAAGGCTTCTCACGGAGGCGGTGGCCGTGGAATGCGGGTGGTGCGTACTGCGGAAGATTTTGCCCAAGCCTTCGAAAGTGCTCGAAACGAAGCGCAGACCGCGTTTGGCAGTGCGGACGTGTTCATCGAGAAGTTCATCGCTCGGGCGAAGCACATCGAAGTTCAGTTGCTGGGTGACGAACACGGCAATCTTGTTCATCTGTTCGAACGCGACTGTTCTGTGCAACGACGTCATCAGAAGGTGATCGAACTTGCTCCGGCGCCCGATCTGAGCGACGAATTGCGGCAGGGAATCCTGGACGCGGCGATCAAAATCGGTCAGGAAGCAAAATACAGCTGCGCGGGAACCGTCGAATTTCTTGTCGATGCCGACGCTCAGAAGTTTTACTTTATTGAGGTGAATCCTCGAATTCAGGTGGAACACACGGTGACTGAAGAAGTGACCGGAATCGACATCGTGAAGTCGCAGATTATGGTTTGTCAGGGCAGGAAACTGACCGACGAAGAAGTCGACATTCCCTCACAGGACTCGGTCCGCATTAACGGCTTCGCGCTGCAGTGTCGTGTTACGACAGAAGATCCCGAAAACAACTTTATGCCGGATTACGGTCGCGTGGCACATTACCGGTCGGCCAGCGGCATGGGAATTCGACTGGACGCAGGCAGCGCGTTTTCCGGTGCTGTGGTCAACCCGTTCTATGATTCGCTGCTGGTGAAAGTCACGGCTCGCGGCCGAAACTTTGCCGGAGCGACGAATGTCATGCAGCGCGCTTTGCGGGAATTTCGAATTCGTGGAGTCAAAACGAACATTCCGTTTCTGCTGAAGACATTGTCGCATCCGACTTTTCAGAGTGGTAACTGTACGACTCGATTTATTGACGAGACCCCGGACCTGTTCCGATTTTCCTCTCGCCAGAACCGAGCCACCAAGGTGCTGACCTATCTGGCCGAAACGATGGTTAACGGCTGCGATCTGGTTAAAGATCGGCCCGTGGCGCTGCGTCGTGATCCTGCTCCGTTGCCACACGTCGATCACGAACAGCCGATTCCGAAAGGTTCTCGCGACAAACTTCTCGAACTCGGACCGGTGAAGTTTTCGCAGTGGATTCGCGACGAAAAACGTCTGCTGCTGACCGACACGACCTTTCGAGATGCTCATCAGTCGCTGCTGGCGACTCGCATGAGAACCTATGACCTGCTGCAGATTAGTGACGCATACGCTCGCAACTGCAGCGACCTGTTCAGTCTTGAAATGTGGGGCGGTGCAACCTTTGACACGTCGATGCGGTTTCTGAAGGAATGTCCCTGGCAACGACTTGCTGAAATGCGATCAAGGATTCCAAACATTCTTACGCAGATGCTGCTGCGAGCTTCCAGCGCTCTTGGCTATACCAACTACCCGGACAATGTTGTGGTTGAATGCGTCAAAGAAGCAGCCGACTGCGGTATGGATTTGTTTCGCGTGTTTGATGCACTGAATTACGTACCCAACATGAAAGTGGCGATGGAAGCAGTCATCGATTCCGGCAAGTTGTGTGAAGCAAGTATCTGCTACAGCGGAGATCTCACCAATCCGCATCGCAACAAATACGACATGCAGTATTACGTGGGCCTTGCCAAAGAACTGGAACGCATGGGCGCTCACATCCTGGCCATCAAGGATATGGCCGGACTGTGCAAACCCGTCGCGGCGTCGGCGTTGGTCAGAACTCTGCGTGAAGAAGTCGGGATCCCCGTTCATTTCCACACGCACGACACCGCTGGAATTCAGGCCGCATCGATTCTGGAGGGCAGCAAAGTCGGACTGGACATCGCCGATTGTGCGATGGCTCCAATGTCCGGCGGAACGTCGCAGCCAAACCTGAATACGGTTGCGGAAATGCTGCGTTTTGGTGATCGAGACACCGGACTACAAACGGAAGCCATTGATTCTGTGGCGGAATACTGGCGAGCCACTCGTGAATTCTACACCCCGTTCGAAAGCCAGGTGCTTCCGGCAACCGCCGATCTGTATCATCACGAGATGCCGGGCGGCCAGTACACGAACCTGTTCCAGCAGGCGCGTGCACTTGGGCTTGCTGACCGCTGGGCTGAAGTTTGCCGAGTTTACGCGGGTGTGAATCAACTGTTTGGCGACATCGTAAAAGTAACTCCAACCAGTAAAGCTGTTGGCGACATGGCGCTGTTCATGGTGGCCAACGAGCTGACCAACGAAGATGTGCTGAGCGGCGATCGAGACATTGCTTTCCCTTCCAGTGTCATCGATCTGATCAGCGGCGGCATGGGACAGCCGCCGGGTGGTTTTCCCGATGCTGTCAGGCAGCGTGTTCTTCTGGGCAAAGAGGAATTCAAAGGTCGCCCAGGCGAAACTCTTCCGGCCGCGGACTTTGATGCAGCTCGGGCAAAAGTCAAAGACGTCGTCAAACGTGAGCCTCTGGAACGTGAAGTTGTTTCCTGGCTGCTTTACGAACGAGTGTTTGAAGATTTTTCCGAACATCAGCTGGACTATGGTGATGTCAGCATTCTTCCGACCCCCAATTTCTTCTACGGTCTTGAGCCGGGCGAAGAAATCGCCATCGACATCGAAGAAGGCAAGACGTTAATCATCAGATTCCTGACGATTGGCAACGCCCATGCGGACGGTACGCGGACCGTTTTCTTCGAACTCAATGGCCAGCCTCGTGAAGTGACAATCGTTGATAAGAGCGTGGAATCCGACGTTGTTAAGACTGTCAAGGCCGATCCTTCCAACGAAGGTCACATCGGTTCTACGATGCCGGGTATGGTGGTGGCAGTCGCCGTTCAGGCGGGTGATAATGTAAAGAAGGGACAAAAACTGCTGACTCTGGAAGCAATGAAGATGGAGACCATGATCAACGCTGAGGAAGACGGAAAAATTGTCGAGGTGCTGGTGAAAAGCGGCAGTCAGGTTGAAACAGGTGATTTGCTGATCGTGCTGGAGTAAGCACTGTCCGCAGTTTGAGCTGAGTAAAATGCCTGGGGAATGTATTCCGCAAAGACCGAAAACCGATGGGGCGCCCCACAGAATTGCAATATCAAAGCGATCTGAAGGTCGCGACGAAGTGGTCAATCGGTGCTGGTGACCTGCCGTGCGTTCTCCGACGACGTCATTTTTGAAGTCAACATATCGAGTGGTTAGAGCTGCTTGTGGCTCCCGCAAAGATGCTGTGTCTGAGTAACTTCATATTGGCAGCAATACGTGTTCGCAGCCAGGATGCCCAGCAAAAATGCTGCTCGACTCGGGGCAGGAACCAGAAAAAAAACAGCGTGATTGTGAACTCCTGAGCGACAGGTAAGGAGGGCGGGAGGCAGAGCGAGTCACTGGCGAATCTGGGCATGATGAAATCTCAAGCGTTTGTTAGCCGATTCCAACGCCTAATAATCGCCTCTTCACTGGCGACGCTCAATTGCTCAATTGCGATCGCCGCGGACACGATCGCCACGAATGTAATTTTCGGCGATGAGTATGTCGCCGAAAACGTTTTTGCTGTGAGACGTCGAGCCCGGCGGCTGCCCCCAATCAAACGCTATCAGTTTCTCCTGGACTGGGGGCTTCCTTCTGAGTCGCACAGATCCATTCGCCTGTCTGCGGCACTCACGCCGGCGGGGTCTGCGCCACCGCTGCGAGCAGGAAACGGTTTCTGTTGCAATACGGCATCACCGGCGATTTGCTACAGGTTATCTTTGAAATGTACGTCAACAACACACGTCAATGGCGAACGACAGGATTGAAGGATTGGGACCACTACTTCTTTTCGTTGCTGGGCGGCCTGCAGTACCTGATCTCCGGCCAATCTTCGCTGGACGGTTTCAAAACATCCGCTCCGTTTGAAAGCTGGGCTTCGGTAAGCTACAGCACAGCAGGTACGCGTGGCCAGGGTTTGCCGAGTCCACACTGGCAACCTTATGACAATCGAGTTGCCAGGTATTCCGGGTATGCACAGGACTGCCTTTACTTCCGTACGCCATTGACAGGCAACTACGAAGTTGAATGCGAGCTTGGATCAGCAGAATGGCAAACGACCGAGCTGATGGTCGCTGGCACCTGAAGGCATCGGAGCTTCCCGCGACTGTTTTTGGCGCCCGAGATACCACGCATAATCGGCTGAACGCCAACCTCGGTCAGCCCGATGATCCGGCCATCAAAGAACTCTACCGGTTCCTTGATCCTCTGGTCGGGAACAGCAGATAAGCCGTCACGCTGAATTCTGAAAAACCGGTACGGACCACGCATTCTTTGTTCAGCAGCTGCCGCTTGTCGCCGCCGCGTTGCACGCGGCCTACTGTCTTTTATTCTTACTTTCGCGGCTACCGGGACTGAAGTGTACAAGCAGCGTTAAGTCATCCGTGACGTCGTGGAAGTAATGTTGCACACCAGCCTTCACATATACGACAGTGCCGGTCTCAATGTCATATTCCTGCTCGTCTGCGGTCAACCGTCCGGCACCGCTGATGCCGACGTAGACCTCATCCTGGTCATGAGCACCGTGTGATTCGCGATCATTGGTCCCGGCCGGAACGGAATAAACACCCATCGACAGAGTGGGCAGTTTCAGAAATACCAGCCATGCAGCGCCGGAATTCTGTTGTTGTTCGCGCAGGTCGGAAATACTGTATGACGAGGTCTTGAGAGTCATGGTTTCGGTCGCAATTGCTGCTGTGGCAGGGATTGAATTGTGCGTGCCCATTATTCAGCCTCTTTGCCGTTGTGCTTAAGAAATGTGAGGCTCAGATGGCGTTTGAACGGTATATCAAGAATGTTCACGGTGTCAGACATCCCTTACCAGTCCGAAGATCAGATCATCCACCTGCTGGCCGTCACGAATAAAACAACTTCGCAATGTTCCTTCGAGATCGAAGCCGGCCTTCCGTAAGACACTGGCCGAGCGCGGATTGGTCGCGAGCACGCGCCCCTCAATTCTGAACAGCTTGTACTCATCGAAGGCATATGAACACAGACAGAGGACAACGTCTGTCATGATGCCTTTTCCCCAATATGGTTTGGCCAGCCAGTAACCGATCTCAGCTTTCTGTCCAATGGTCATTTCAAACAGGCTGATTCCTCCAATCAGTTGTGCCCCACGGCGAACTGCCCAACTGCGGCGACGGTCCTGCTCTTCTGATGAGGAACAGACTTTCGCGATCCACTGGTCAGCGTCATGGGCTGAATAGGGAAACGGCACCGACATCATGCTGGACTCAAATTCGTCCGTCTCGTTGAGATACTTCAGATAGGCTGGCTTGTCGCTGTCGGAAATCGAGGACAGGTTGATCTCATCCGTTACCTGAATCGTTGGGACATCCGCGCAGGATGACTTACAGAGCGGTTTGCCGAGGCTGACTCGGTCTTCCGTCTGGTAGCCGCAGCGCTCGTAAAAGGTCAATACTTCGGAGCTGGTTGAACGCACCTGCAGGTTGACCTTGGGGCAACCGCGTGATTGCAGTGCCGACTCGGCTGCTTTCAGCAGTCTGCATCCGATACCAGATTTCCGGTGTTCAGCAGAAACAGCAAGCCCGTAGATCCAGCCTCGGACTCCGTCATATCCAACCATGACGACACCGACGACCGCGTTATTCAACTCAGCAATGAAGACCAGACCGTCGTATCGATTCAGTTTGCGTACCAGGACATCTCCCGGATCGTTCCAGGGCTGCGATGATGGCAGCACGGTCTGCCACAAAACAATTAATGCTTCGGCATCATGTGTTTGAAACTGACGAATAATAGTCTTTGACGTCATTGGACCTTGGATGTTAGTGGCAGCGACTCGAGCTCACGAAATCTCAGAAAATTCGACGGGCGAAGCAGCGTCTCATTCACGAAGACGCCGGCAGGAAACTCAATAAACTAATCAGTTGTCTTCGAAGTTACCTTCGCCAGGTGATCCGGTCCGAAGACGCTCTGCTGAAACAGATTACATTTCCACATTTCGTCTTGTCGAGACCACACCGACGTCGCCCAGCGTTCCGGCGGCGAGATCACCACTCCGCGAGAAGTGCCGTCAATTGTTAGATGGTAGCTCAGCAGAATACACCCATCGTTGATGAGAACGACTTGTTCAGAATCGATGCCGTACGCTGCGATTTCCTCGATCACCGGTGATTCACGGACAATCGCTCCTTTCGCAACTCGTTGTCCGTCCAGCGTGACTTCGACATATTCGTCGGCAAATAATTCCTCCAGTGCCGATCCGTTGTTTTTCAACAACGGCCTGCCACACAGAGTGTTCCGGATTGAACGCCAGCTGATGTGTTTCGCTACCTTTCATTGCGTTGTCTGTCATTGTTGTTGCGGCATGTCAGAAGGCAAAGAGGAAATCGAAGTCCGTGCCGGTTGAGTTCATGGCTTGAAACCGATCATCAGCGCCAGCTCCCTCCACTTCCAGTAACAGTCGACATCCCTGTATCCGATTTCTCTGATCCAACCTAACTGTGTTTCCACATCAAGCAGTTTGTTGGATGGATCTTCGTCATCGGGCGTCATATTCATCGCCCGTACGAAACGATCGTGAATGCGCTCATTGGGGGACGCGACGTGCTCCATGTTGCAAAACGCGCCACCGGGTTCAAGTAAGTCATACACCTCGGAGTACACTTCCCGTTTACGGTCGTCAGTGCAGTGGTGGATAGCGAAGCTTGAGACGACGCAGTCGAATGTGCGGCTGGTTGACAGACGCTCGTCCATGTTGTGCTGGATAAAAGAAACGCGTGGCTCAGTCTGAAATCGCAGCCGAGCCTGATCCAGCATCGTTGGCGAGAAATCCAGACAAACGCCTTCTGCACCAGGACAATGTGCGAGGACAAGGCTCAGCAGATGGCCGTCGCCGCAACCGAGGTCGAGAATACGCTTCGATCCTAGCGGCACTTCCGATAACAGAGTCGACTCTCCTTCGACGCGATGCGGAATGTCATGCATGCGAGCAAGGTATGCCTCGGCGTGCTGTGGCTTGGCCCATTCATTGCTCATGACGATGCGCTTCTGCAGATTATCGGTAACCCGGACGTATTGTGTTGCCAGAAAACTCATCGGTGGAGTGACAGGATCGACCGCCCCCCGGTTTGCACAGCTTCATCGGGTTCAGCATTTCGCTTCAGTGTGACTATTGTTCTGAGTCCAGTTTCTTCCGGAATGCCGAATTCAGCGGCAGATAATGTGTCACGTAACGCCGAGTTTTCTGTACTCGCGACACAGTCAACGCCGGGTGGTTCGTGCCAATCATGCCATGGACAAATATTCTCTGATCTCATTTGTCTGATGTGTGAGCCGGAACTGCTGGTTAAAATCAATCGGCAATAGGGAAAACGGCCTGATGTGCCAGGCATGGAACGTGCAGGTCGCTTCTTCCGTGTTTCTCATGGGAAATCACGTGGCCTGGGGACCGAGATGGATGATTTCGAACGACTGAAATGCCAGAATGCTGACAGCAGTAGTTTTCCTTTTTGCAAAGAGCCTAGAAAGCTTGCTGAGTTACGCGACAATGTGAGGGCGACAATAGCTCCTGTGAGCGTGATTTAGCGGTTCTTCGCTAATGTATTGAGGGTCATGAAAATCGCGTACACGTTTTTCGTTCTGATATTGTCAGCTGGCGTATCATCGTCGGCAGACGATTCGTCATCGTTGCAATCAACGTTCAGTACTCACTGTATCAAGTGTCATGGCAAAGACGGAAAAGTCGAGGGCGAGGTCAACCTGCTGAAACTGAAGTCGACAGACCAACTGAGCGGACAGCCCGAGTTGCTGGAAAAGCTGGTCACGGTGCTGATCGATCTCCAGATGCCGCCGGACGATGAACCTCCGCTGCCAGCCGGCAAACGCAAGAAGATGGTCACAACATTACAAACCATTCTGCAGCAGGCATTGAAGACTCAAGCCTTCGGGGCCACGCCGATTCGGCGGATGAATCGTTTTCAGTACAACAATGCCGTCGTTGATCTGCTGGAACTGGACCGTGACATCTTTCAGCTGAATGAACGACTGCTGCGGCGCCGCAACGATTATTTCCATCCCGAGACCGGAAAGATGCCGGACACCGTGCGAATTTCCAGTCGCCCGCTGAGCAAGGATATTGACAATCAACGCCCGGAAGGTTTTCGCGGTGTTTCCGCCTTTCCTCAGGACAAGCGGGCCGAACATGGTTTCGATAATCGCGCTGATCATCTGACTCTGTCACCATTACTGATGGAGTCTTTTCTGCAGCTGAGTCAGACAATCGCCGAAAGTCCCGATCTGAACGCGAAGGAATGTCGCAGCTGGGGGCGTTTGTTTGCTCCTCCCGGTCAGGCTGCCCGTGGTCCGATTGAAGGCCGGTACGAAGTCGAACAGATGCGGGTGGTGAAGTCTGTCGGGACACCTGCGGGTGAGGCGGAACCGCAGAACCTGCTGCACTACGGCAATCAGTGGAGCGGCGACACCCATCTGGTGTGGCGGTGTCCGAAGCAGGACCTGGAACTGACGGTGGAATTCAACGTTGTGCAGACGGGAACCGGCCTGCACTTCAGGTTCACGAATGCTCCCGACTATGGCATCTTTGATGTCTATCTGGATGACATGAAGATCATCAAGGCCGCCGATCTGTATGGCTCGAAAGTCGATATCAGTGATCGCTCGGTGACTGGTCTGAACATCGCAACCGGCGTGCACACTCTGAGAGTTAAATGCGTTGGCAGGAGACAGCAGTCGCCTCGAGTTTACTTCGGACTGGACTTCGTCGAAGTGACCGGACGCAAGTCGAATGCAAAACCTGATGTCGAGGCCATCGCTGAGACTGATTCGGTTCGGTCTCGGCTCGACCACCTGCTGCGGCATGCGTTCCGCAGACCGGTCGATGCGGAAACACTGGATCGATTTACGAAATTTGCGAACGACCAGATCGCGTCGGGAGATTCGTACGAAGACACAATGCGGACGGTTGTCGGAGCCGTCATTGGCATGCCCGATTTTCTTTACTTCTATGAGTCGAATGATCACGACGGTGGCGATGATGAGCTTCCCGGGCGCCGGCGCCTGAATGATTTCGACCTGGCCTCGCGCCTGGCTCAGTTTTTCTGGAGCAGCATTCCGGACGACACCCTGCTGGATCACGCGGAAGCCGGCACACTCAGCGATCCGGACGTACTCAGCGCACAGATCGACCGAATGCTGAACGACAGACGATCGAGCCGGTTCTGCGACAATTTCCCGGCTCAGTGGCTGCAGCTGGAGCGGCTGATTACCTCGATCCCCGACCCCGGGAAGTTTCCATACTTCTATTACCACGGGTATCGAACCAGTATGCACATGATGTCCGAGCCTCTGCTGCTGTTCGAAACCGTTTTTGTGGAAGACCGTTCAGTCATTGAACTGCTGGATCCGAAGTTCACGTGGCAAAGTGACATGCTGCGACAGAACTACGACGGGAAGTCGGAATCAGGACACGACGTCCAGGTGCAGGTCTTCAAGCGGGTCTCACTGGATGATCCACGTCGCGGTGGCGTGATTGCAAACGCGGCTGTGATGACCATGACGGCCGCGCCATCGCGGACTCAACCGATTACTCGTGGAGCGTGGGTCAACGCGGTTATCTTCAACGACCCTCCTGAACCGCCGCCGGCTGACGTTCCTCCACTGCCGGAAGGCGACGCGAAAGAACTGGCAAAGCTCACGATTCGCGAACGTCTGGCGGCCCATCGAGAGCGCGCCGACTGCGCTGGTTGCCATGATAAGATTGACCCGTTCGGCTTTGCGCTGGAGAATTTCGGTCCCACCGGTGTCTGGCGCGACAAGTATGAGAATGGTCGTGATGTGGATCCCGGAGGAGTGTTATTCAATCAGCATGAATTCAAGTCGTTCGTGGAATTCAAACGTCTGGTTGTTCAGGAGAAAAAACGTTTCATCCGCGGATTCACGGCCCATCTGCTGTCGTACGCATTGGGCCGGGAACTGGGGCCTGCCGATTCACCCGCCCTGGACGTCATGACGAATCAGGCGATGACCGGCAAAGATCAACTGCGGGCTGTGCTTAAGAGTGTGGCCATGAGCGAACCATTTCTACACAAGAACCCCGGGAATGCTGCGAAGTCGGATGGTGAGTAGAACGCGATCCGATCTACCGACTGCACAAACCACGTTTTGGAACAAAGGACGTCCAGCGAAATGACGAACAAAACGAATGGCAGCACTGTCTCGCGACGGCGCTTCATTGCCGGCACTGGTGGTGTCGCGCTAAGTCTGCCGTGGCTCGAAAGTTTCACCAGTCGCAGCAATGCCTCGGACAGTAGTGATACGTCTGCGCCGGCACAGCGACTGGCCTTCTTTTACCTGCCCAATGGTATCGTGCGCCGCGGGTTCTTTCCCGGCGAAGGCGATCGGCCGCTGCCGGCGTTTGCAGGCCAGAATAATGTCTGGCGATTTGAGGGCAAGGTGGCTCCCGTTGGCACTCACCCTCTCACACTGACACCAACGCTGGCCCCACTTCACACAATGCGGGACAGAGTTTCTCTGATTACCGGGATGGACCGTATCTTCCAGCACGGAACCGACTCGCACGCCCAGTGCGCATCGTGTTTCCTGACCAGTGTTGCACCGTTCGAAGTCGAAAATTCCGCCTATCCGCTGGCGCGCACGCTGGACCACATCGTGGCCGACAGTATCGGGCAGACCACGCCGTATTCGACGCTGGAACTCAGCTGTAACGACCACAAGAACAACATTGAATCCATCTACTTTGACAACATGTCCTGGTACGGCACGGGGCATGTTGCGCCGTCGATGAGAAATCCCCGGAATGTTTACGACCGACTGTTCGGCACACGAGCCAACACACGGTTTCGGAACATCACTGATCTGGCGCTTGGCAATGCCCGGCGGCTGCAGCAACGACTGAGCAATTCTGATCAGCAGAAGTTTGATGAATACTTCGAGGCGATCCGAACGATCGAAAAGCGGATGGACCGCATTGACTCCATGAAAGTCGATCTGACCGCGGCGGGCATTGAACGCCCGGCCGAACATCTGCCTCGCAACGAATATATCCACCTGATGGGCGATCTGCTTGTCACCGCACTACAGACGGGCCTGACAAATGTGGGCACTCTGATGGTGGGTCCCGAACGCTGGACGACGCCAACTAACTGGGAGGGCATTCTGGACAAGCCACACAGCCATCACGGCATGACTCACAATCCGGGCCAGCACCTGGAAGACCTGCTGAAACTGGATCGTTTTCATGTGTCGGCCTGGGCACGACTGCTGGAGAAGATGGACGGAATTGAAGAAGCGAACGGTACCACGCTGCTGGACAATACGATATTCACACTCGGAGCCGGCATGGGCGATGGAACCACTCATCAATACAACGACTTACCACTGGTGGTTGCCGGGGGAAAAGGAAAGCTGAAACTCGGCAGCCACGTCCACTGCAGCACCGGTACTCCGCTGGCCAATCTGTGGCTGACGCAGATGCATGCCCTTGGCATCAAAAGCGATTCCTACGCGGACAGTACGGGGATGCTCGCAGCAATTCAGGCCTGACACCAACTTCGCCTGACAGCGTTTCCATGCACTTCAGCAGAGCATTCAAATCACGTTCAGGACGACATAAATATGAAAACACCGCAAGCATCCGGATGGTTGACGTTGGCTGTTCTGGTCCTGATGTACCCTGCCGGCGTTCAGGCTCAGGATAAAAACCGCCAGACGGCCGATCGATGGAGCGATCTGTACGAACCGCTGGCCAGTGACGGCATGCCCTGTCGCCTGATGAAGCCATTGGGATATGACGCCGACAGCAGTTATCCGCTGATTGTTTCACTGCACGGCGGTGGCGGCAAAGGGACGGACAACAAGAAACAGCTGAAGGGCTGGAACAAACAGCTGGCGGAAGAAAAGAACCGCACTGATTACCCCTGCTATGTGCTGGCGCCTCAGGCAGACGGGTTGTGGGATAAGGAACACTTCCGGCAGATCAGAAAAATCATCGCCGAACTTCCGTCTGTTGACATGGACAGACTCTATATCATGGGGCATTCCATGGGCGGGCATGGATCATATATTCTGATTCAGATTGCCCCCGATTATTTCGCAGCAGCCGCGCCTTCGGCTGGAAGCGGCTTGCGCAGAACCGAACCATTTATCACCGCGTCAGTCATCAAGGACGTGCCCATTTGGGCGTTTCACGGCGACAACGACAAAGTCTGCCCGATCGAACGCGATCAGCAACTGTTTACGGAACTGAAGGAACTCGGCGGCAATATAAAGCTGACTACCTGGAAGGGCGACGGTCACGGTGTTGCGGAAAAAATGATCACCGGCAGCGACAACGGCACGACTCAAGTGAGCAGCGATCGCTGTGATCCGGAACCGATCTTCCTGAAATGGCTGTTCGCTCAGAAACGCAAAGCACGATAGACGCGTCAGCTGTTGATTCGAACAAGCGGTATGCCCCTCCCTAATGCGACGATCATCGGAGCGTCACATCAGGGCATCGATGGCATATATTGCGCGGCAAAGAATCCGGCGCGGGTCAGCGGCTCTTTGCGACCGTCTTCATGGCCGCTTTCGCCACGGTCACACATTCGCGAATATCAGCCAGGGGGTTTTTCGGGTTTTCTTCATACTCCAGTGAGAGTGCTCCATTGGCCGGGAAGCCGGCGGACTGCAGCTCGAAGAACACGTCTTCCAGATTCAAGTGCCCCTTACCAAGGATCACGCCCTCGGATTTGTCTTTCATTTCGGCGAAATCCTTCAGGTGAATTCCGTACAGCCGTCCCTTCAGCAAGCGAATGACTTCCGGCGCGTTTTGTCCGGAACGGATGTAGTGGCCCAGATCGGCACAGGCTCCGATTCGCTTGTCGCGGCCTTCGATGACTCGCAATACATCGATGGCTTTGTTGTAACGATGGCGAGGTCCGTGGTTGTGAATCGCAACCCGGATATCGAATTCCTTCACCAGATCATCAAGGCTGTCGAAGGCATCCAGGTCAGGATCAGCAGTGATGCTGGCAGCACCAAGTTTTCTGGCGAATTCAAAGATCTGTCGATTCGCCGCCGCATCTTTGGTCAGCCTGTTGACGCCATGTGCGGAAATTGACATGCCCAGATCGGCAACCTTCTTTTTCGTAGCTGCGATTTCCTCGTCAGACGCATTGGTGGCCAGCATGCCGCTGTAGAATTCCACCTGCTCAAAGCCCAGGTCACTGGCATGCTGCAGCGCTTCGTCGCGTTTGTAGCCACGCAGTGAATAGAGCTGAATTCCGAGCTTCGGCTGTTTGGCTGCTGCCGCGTGAGCGGTGCCTGGCAGCGTGCCAAAGGCAGCTCCGGCGGTGAGCAGGGAAGCTGTCTTCAGGAAATTACGTCGAGTCTGCAAGGTCATCGGATGCTCCGTATCGTGTCTGTACGAGAAATGTTAAGACAGGGATTCTACGGAGCGTCTGTGGCAGCCACAACCGGCCACCTGCGACTTCAGCTCTGTTCGTCGGAATCGCATGGTCGCAGTCATTGATCTGCGTGAATTAATCTGAATCTGTACCCTTCGCGGCGAAGCCACGAAGAGTTCCCGCAATCAATCGCTCGTCAGACAGTCACAATGTGCAGTCCGCCGTGACGAAACTACTTTTCCTGTTTCTTCGGTTTGGCTTTCGCCGCCTGCTTATTTCGGCGAGCCACAATGCCGTCTAATTTTTTCTTCTCAGCCTGCAACACTTCGTCCGGAATTTTCTGAGGTGTGATCGGTGTATGATCGAGCTCGTACTTCGCATCCAGTTCACGTAGTTTGATTCCACGGTACCAGACCGGATCGCCATGATCCTGCAGTGAAAGATGAGCTCCACGTTCGGCCAGGTAACCGCCACGTACTCCAAGTAATTCGACGTTCCATGCCCATTTGGCATCGGCATAGTTCAGGTTGATTACTTTTTTGCCGTTGAGCCAGTGCTGCACAACTGTTCCCTTGCAGATCACTTTTCCGGAATTCCATTCGCCAACCGAATTCGTTGCGTCGTGGCTGGGGGCCATGCAGAAGTAGAGTGAAGCGGCACTGGTACGTGGGTTCTTACCGTCCGCGTGGGCTGTGTTGTCCAGGATCTGATATTCGTACTGACCCGGCCGGTAGTAGATCCCGCTGTTACTTCCCTTTGCCACCTTCCAATGGAAACGCAGTTCGAAATCGTCGGGGATCGGCGAAGTTCTATAGACCAGCGACCCGCCCTTCCCAGTGCGAGTAATCGCAGCGTCCTGGACAACCCAATTCCCGGAATGCTTCCAGCCATCAAGGCCTTCGCCGTCAAACAGCAGCTTGAAGCCGTCCTTCTGTTCCTGATCCGAAAGGGAATTTGGCTGTTCCGCAGAGACGGCGGTTGTAAGGCAGGCCGACAGCAATGTGGCCAGGAGCGCAGTGCAGGTGCAATGTGATTTCATTATGTGGTTTCTTTGTTCTCGAATGCTTTGGGAGTGCAGGAACTGGATGCTGCTTCGGTCGAATCGAATCGTTTTCTGAATCCACCGAGACGATGCCGAGCCTCGCAGTTGCCATACGCGACTCAGACCTTTTCTTATTAGAATTTGACAATGTCAATACCGGAACCTATTTGGCGCACACAGTCAAGCAGGTCGACCTAGTAAGTGTCATGTGAAATTTCATAATCGGAAACATTTTGCCCGACATATGTCAGGCGCTGGGGATAGATTCGTGGTATCAATCGCCTTGGTTTCTTGCCTCATCAGGTTGCCAGCACCGACGTAGAGGCACACTCGAGGAGTAAAACAGTCGCAGGTCCTCACATGTCATCAAAGTCATTCGCTTCCACCATTGTTGCCAATTACCTTTCTTCGCTGGAAGGATGGAAGAAAGGTGTCGGGACAGTTCATCAAAATGTCTGAGTGAAGCCTATTCAATTTTGGCCGCCGATGACCGAGTTGCTGTGCAGTCACCGGCGGCCGTCTTTCACTGTGACGGTTGCCAGATACGGGGCGAACCTCAGCTATCGATTTGCTCCGGGAACGCGGGGCATCAGCAACGGCTTGACGACATCTGCCATTGGAAAACTCACGAGTTTGGAGCTTCCCCAGGTGGAACTGTCAGGCCAGCCAACATGTCCACCAACAGTTCTGTTAAAGTAAATCAGTGACTGCTTGTGCCTGAGATTGTAGATGACGATCCGGTCGGCTCCTCCCCTAACGAGATCTCCCGGACTTCCACCCAGAATGGCCCATTCGCAGGACAGCGTTTTCCTGTCGGATCCGATCCACCGTTTCCTCCGAAAACGGATGGACCGTCATCAGCCACTCGCGACGATTCACACGCTGCCAGATCGTGTTGGCAGGCATTGCGTCCGGCAATCGGCCATCATGCAATACCGCACGAACTCGTCTGGCATTCCCCAGCAGCTCTTCGATTGAGCAGTGCACCAGGACTCGCCCGGCGCTCATGATCGCCACGGAATCTGCCAGGCGACTGACTTCATCGATCTGATGAGACGAAAAGATGAGACGAAAAGATGACAGTACGATCGTCGCGACAGATTCCCCGCATGACTCCATCGATGAAATCATCGCGGGCGATGGGATCGAGCCCTGACAGTGGCTCATCCAGCACCAGCAGATCCGGTTCATGAGCCAGCGCAATCAACAGCGACAACTTCGCCAGCATTCACTTTGACAGAGCCCTGACACTACGATTGCTCGGAAGCTGAAAGACGTCCAGCAGCTCGTTGCAAAGTTCATCATTCCAGCTGTCGAACATCGCGCGTGAGAACGCAAGTACCTCACCGACCGTCATCCAGCGATAGATGTGATGTGCTTCAGGTACGTAGCCGACTCGTTGTTTGATCTTTGGAGCGAATGCAGGAATTTCCATTCCCAGAACCTGCACCGTGCCTGCCGTTGGTCTTAACATGTCTATCAGCATCTTGAGTGTTGTGCTTTTTCCGGCGCCATTCGGGCCGAGAAGTCCCAATGTTGTGCCGCGAGGGACGGACAGCGCGACGCCGTCAACGGCGTTGGTTTCTCCAAATGTCTTGACTAGTCCACTGATTTCGATGGCGTTGCAACCGTCAATCATTTCTGTCTCCTGGCACTTACAAGTCCGGAACTCATTGCCAATTCAAACAGCTCACGGATTCGTAGTGGAGACACATCCGACTTCAACCCAGTCGTGACTCCCCCAATTCAATGCGGCCGCAACCGTTTTCTCTGCCTTGCTTTTTGCCGCCGAATTCCGGCGGTCAACAACAAAGACACCCAGTCCGCGCTGCGATTCGACGGTTTCCTCGCGATCGAGCTCTTCGTAGGCACGCTGCACGGTATTGGGATTCACACGAATCTCGGCCGCCGGGGCTCGCAACGATGGCAGTGCCTCGCCCGGTCTGTAGACACCCGCGTTGATCGCCTCATGAACCTGCTCGACGATTTGCCGATAGGTGGGAGTAGTACTCTTCGGGTCAATAATCACGAATTCCTGCCTCCCGTTGTGAATTGGTGCTCTACTGTACTAGTGCAGTCTGATGGGGAGCTGTTGCGGATCAACCTGAAAGCTACCGAATTTCCAAAATTCATTGTGCGCTTCTCGGGCAGAGGCAGGAGTCGATCGGCACTAAACGTTCCTCGGACAGTAAACGGGAAACGCATCGGCGATCGCCTCCAGCGAGTTCGTCGAAATGTGGATCCAATACACAGTGGATTGAAAACTGACCTGTAAGAGCAGAGAATCAACACAGACCAATGAATATCTCGTTCCCAGAATACTCTTGCCATCGTCCAGACATGAAGCGTTTCTTACAGCTCTGCTTTGTCTTTCTTTTCCTCTGTTGCCCTCGCATTGCCACTGCAGATGACGAAACGGAGTCCCTTGATCTGTTGGTCAAAACTCTGAATTCGCTTGACGACGTCAAGGTCCGGCATGCTTTGTTACGCGGCATGCTGGCCGGGTTGGAAGGTCGTCGCAATGTTGAAGCGCCACAGGGCTGGAGCAAGCTAAGTCAGCAGCTTGCCAAAAGCAAGGACAACAACGTCCGGGAGCTGTCGGCGCAGCTGTCACAGATTTTCGGTGATCGCAAGGCCACTGAGCTGGCTCTGGTCATGTTGACGGACCCCACGGCCGACCCGAATGCCCAGCGGACGTCGCTTCGTTTACTGTTGACTCATCAGAACCAGGAAGCATCCGCGTTGCTGGAAACGCTGCTGGACAATCCGGCACTGCGACTGGATGCGATCCGCGGATATGCGATGGTGGAGAATGCGTCCGCTCCCACTGTGCTGTTGGGGCGTTACCCCAAAATGAGTCCTGAACTCAAGCGCGCAGTGATTGAGACCCTGGCGACTCGCAAGCGATACGCCGAGGCACTTCTTTCTGCCGTTGAGGCGCAGACGGTCTCCCGCGAGGAAATCCCCGCGCACGTGGCACGTTCATTGAAGGCGATTCTGGGAGATCGCTTTGTGCGTGTTTTCGGTGAAGTCAGACCGATTGCTCAGGACCGACAGAAGTTGCTGGCACGGTACAAAAAGATTGTCACTCCGGAGAAGATCGCAGATGCTGACGCATCGCGGGGGCGAGCTGTATTCACGAAAACGTGTGCGGCCTGCCATGTCCTGTACGGAGAAGGAGGAAAGATCGGCCCGGATCTGACGGGGTCAAATCGTGCCAATCTTGACTATATCCTTCTGAACAGCGTCGACCCCAGTTACGACGTTCCGACCGGATACAAAATGGTCACCATCGTGACGGTGGACGGCCGAGTCGTCAGCGGCGTCATTGCTGAAGAAGACGGAACTCGCGTCGTCCTGAAAACAGTCGAACAGCCACGACTGGTGATCGCGAAAGAGGATATCGAAGAACGAAAAATATCATCCAAATCGATGATGCCCGATGGACAGTTAGAAAAAATGCAGCGTCAGGAAGTGATAGACCTGATCAAGTACCTGAGAACAACTGAACAAGTGGAGATGGCGAAGTGAGGGAACGATTCACGACTGCAGGCGGACGTCAAATGATGCTCGTCCTGGCGATGACGCTGTGTGCAGCTGTACCGGCAGTGGCTCAGGAGTCACGGAACACACTGCCGAAGAAACAGCATAAGACCAGCAGTGCGCCGTTTTTGAAGCCTGACCAGGCGGTCGAAAAAATGTCGATCCCCGAGGGATTCGAAGTCTCAATCTTCGCGTCTGAACCGGACATTGCAGAACCCATTGCTTTCTGCTTTGACCATCGGGGCCGAATGTGGGTTGCCGAGAATTTCAACTACCAGACACGTCGGCAGCATACGGACGACCAGGTTAGCCGTATTCAGATTCTGGAAGACACCAACGGTGATGGTGTCTTCGACACTAAGAAGACATTTACTGACAAGTTAACGTTCACTTCGGGACTGGCCTGTGGGTTCGGCGGAGTCTTTGTGGGTTCGCCTCCCAACCTGACGTTTATTCCTGATGCCGACGGCGACGACAAGCCGGATGGTCCTCCTCAGGTTCTGCTGGACGGCTGGGGCATCAATGATCGGCACGAGACGCTGAACAGTTTCATCTGGGGACCTGATGGCTGGCTGTATGGCTGTCACGGTGTGTTCACTCAATCGCAAGTGGGGAAGCCGGGTGACGACGATGCCGCGCGCCAGTTCATCGATGGCGGCATCTGGAGATATCATCCGACACGCGGCACATTCGAGATCTTCGCCCGCGGACTTTCGAACCCCTGGGGCTTCGATTTTGACGATCGTGGCCAGGGATTCGCCACGTGCTGCGTCATTCCGCACTTGTTTCACGTTGTGCAGGGTGGTGTTTATCACAAACAGAGTCGCCCGCACGTGAATCCGTACATCTATGACGACATCAAGACGATTCGAGATCACACCCACCTGTCGGCTCATGGTGGCGCACGTTTCTATCTTGCGGATGCTTTTCCGAAGCAGTACCACGACCGCCTGTTCATGTGCAATATCCATGAACATGCCGTTCTGACCGACGTCATGGTGCCGAATGGTTCCAGTTTTATTGGCAAACATGGTGACGACTTCATGCCCACGAACGATCTGGCGTGGGTTGGATTCAGCGTCGAGATCGGCCCGGAAGGCGGCGTCTACATTCTGGACTGGCATGACACGGACGTTTGCGGCAACGCCGTCAATTTTCCGAACAGCGGCCGTGTCTATCGCATCATGCCGAAGGGCGCCAAAGCGTTCGCACGGCCAGACCTGGGATCGATGTCCGATGCTCAACTTGTTCAGCTGCAGACACACACCAACGACTGGTACGTTCGTCACGCCCGCACGCTGCTGCAGTCGCGTGCCGCCAATGGCTCGCTGAACACGGCACTTGTCCATTCTCAGCTGGAAGCTCTGTTGCAGGGAGCTCAGACCACGCCAAAACGACTTCGCGCACTGTGGGCCCTGCAGGTGACGGGAGGACTGAACACCAACCGGTTGACGGAATTGCTGGGACACGAAGACGAGTACGTCCGCGGCTGGACAATTCAATTCCTGTGCGATGGCAGTGTGACCAACGCGTTTCAGGACGCCAGCAAAGTCAAACGGTCGCCGGTCGAAGAATCCATTCTGTCGATGTTTGTCACGATGGCGAAGAACGAAAAGTCACCGATCGTACGTCTGTATCTGGCGTCCG
>JAQWLN010000115.1 GCA_029247265.1 Fuerstiella sp. | reverse complement strand
TAAGTCATCATTCGCAAATGTTCACGATTGGCGTTCAGTGATGCGACTCCGTGCTCAGCCGTCCGAAGGCCGCAATATCGCCGGTTTCCAACGTCGCCAGTTGCAAAGGCTGGAAATCGGTGGGCACAATCGGACTCGCTGAAGTCGTTACGACGACTGCTCCAGGAAGATGGGATGGCGCATGGTGAACTGAGTGGACAAACGAAACCCATGCGAAGGCGCGACATGATCGGGCACCAGTTGGAAGTCGGGCGCTTGTTCAGTGTCGTCCAGAGACCACGGAGGGCATTTACTTCTGCACTCGGGCCGCACGCACGACTCGCCCCAGTGAGTCAACAAAGATCAGGTCAGTGGCCGAGATGGAACGAATGGAAAATGTGAACAGCCGATTGAGGCGAGCGATCTCGACCGATCTGTTCACATGAGCGGTCAGTTGACCGTTCTTGATGCTCCAGGTTCCGCCGGAGATCGGCGTCTGGACAAACGATCTGTGAAACAACCTGAGTTCCTGATATTCCCGAACAGTGCTGACTGTCCCGTTCGCGTTAAACGTGACGAATAACGAACCCGCGTTGTCATTAAGTCTCCATGTTCCTGCTATCTGCTTTGTGACATCGGCCTCCGTGAGATCGTTCAGTGCCACAGCCGGTTTGGCTTTTTGTGTCCCCGCCACGGCTGGTGTTTTCGTGGCAGGTGCTTTTGCGGCCGGAGATCCAGCGGCAGATCGTTTCAGGACCATCATCATTCTTTTTGAACCGGCTTCCGCTGAGAAATCGCCTGGCCTTGCCGCTTCGTTCGGATCAGTCAGACAGATAACCAGCTTGTCGGCATCAAACTGGTAGATTCCCCAACTGCCCTTGCCCTGAGAGGCGCTGACCTCGATGCGCTTCGGATACTTCGCGGGCTCAATTCGGAACACTTTTGCGCCCTGTTTTCCGCTAGTGGGAGACCTGAAGATGATCGCATTCTCAATGATCTGCGCACGTCCACCGGACGGCAGGAGTTCTCGAATCTTTTCCTTTGCGATCACTTTTCCATCTTCCACAAGGTCCGTTACTTCCCAGTGCCCCTAGAATTTTTGGAGCTCCGGATCCTCGTCTTCGCCCCGGCCGGGGACGCACATGGTCAGAGCTGCTGCCAGACACAGAAGCGTATTCGCGTGACGTCCGGGAATACTTCGAAAAATGGTGCATACCGGGTCTCCCTGCCCTGTTCGTTTCTGTGAGACGTCGCGCTGCGATCGTCATGAAAATCTACGTGGCGTCAAATTTAACAGATTGAGCGTGGGTTGGCTTGCTCAACGTGTTACATCTGCGGTGCAGCGAGGAAGGACGCGAAACACCACCGAGTGCAGCACAAGAGTGGTCATCGTCAGGTGGCTGTCGGCCAACCATCGATTGCCGGGCCGAGTCGTTGTGATTGTTGTTCAGGTGGCTTAGTATGGAGCGATGTTCGCTTCGTGTACTCGCGTGAGAACTGCGCAGCACCCGCAGGATAAATCTCATTCAGCATTTCACGAGAGACGCACCTGAAGGACGACATCGCGAAGACGGGTGTCGTCGTGATTGGTGGATACCATCCGATGTCGCTGAATTATCTATTCTGTGAATCACCCGCTACTCCAAAACAGTCACGGTACACGGCCTGAGGTGGTCCAGGACGACGTCTTCGCCGAAGGCATCGTATCCATGGATTATGCGGAAGAGGCACGCACTCTGCTTGTCGGAACGGCGACTGGACACGTGGTGTTGCTGAATCAGTCCGGCGAACAACTGAAGCGTGAACGCGGGTTCGACAACCTGCAGTCACTGGTCTGGTCAGATACCGGAAATTTCGGAGCCGCTGCACTCGCCGGCGGGCGGCTGGTGTGCTTCGATGAAAGCCTCAAAAAACGATGGGATGTCGATTTGACGGGTCAGATCGGTGGACTCGCGATTACTCCGTTTGGCAGTCACATTGCTGTAAGCTCAGAATCGTCGCAGACGCATATCGTTTCGATCGACAAGAAAGAAATCGCCAAATTCGACACGCCTCGACCGCTCGATTTTCTGCATTTTCTGCACGAGAAGCCATTGCTGATCGGTGCGGCGGAATTCGGTCATTTGTGTTGTCACCAATTGGATGGTGGCGAGGAATGGAACGAGCGAATCATGAACAATGTGGGGAACATTTCCGTATCCGGCTGTGGAAAACGGATTCTGCTGTCTGCCTTCAACCACGGAATTCAGGTCTTAAATGGATCAGGAAAGCAAAAAGGGTCGTTCATGGTAGACGGGATCCCCAATTTCGTTGCTGCCTCAAGTACCCGAAAGCGACTGGCAGCGACCACACTGGAGGATCGGATTTACTGGCTGAACTTTGAGGGTGAACTTCTGTGGGCCTGCGATTTGTCTCGTGACCCCGCGAAACACATGTGCGTTGACCCAATGGGGGAACGTTTGTTCGTGGCCACACAATCCGGACGACTGCTGCAACTCTATTGGTAGGGGCGAGACGGCCAGCGGGTGCTGCGGCCGGCATTCCCAGTTGAGTCGTTCAAATTGCCTGTTCGAATCCAGGTGCAGGAAAGAAGCAACTTCCGCGTGGTGGAGAAGCCCCAACATTGATTCCGCCTCAGGGCGTTGTAGAATTGGCCGGCATTGGTGGCGGTGTTCGCATCCGCAAATTTGCCAATCCTTGGAATACTTCACATTTCGATGTGATATAATCCGTCTTCCAGCGCGTTAGTCTGGTGCCTCACAAAAGTCTCTGGAGTTCCAGTAATGTTTGCCCTGTTCTCATCCACCGCGTCCGTGAATACTCTTGCCATCGGCTTCGGTGGCCCTATGGAGCTCACTGTTATTGCCGTCATTGTGCTTGTATTGTTCGGCAATCGTTTGCCCGGCGCCGCCAAGTCACTGGGACAGAGTTTTTCGGCTTTCAAAAAGGGAATCAAGGAGGGGCAGGAGGCCGACGACGAGACTGACAATCTGGATTCGAAGGACTGACAGTTCCCGGTAATCAATGTGGAGATACCAAACACAAGGGATCTCCGTGACAGAGAACGGAAATCTGGTCGTCGTCACACAAGTCTCCAAAGTTCACTTCGCACGACATAGAGTGTTGCCATGTTCCTGCCTGAATCAATCGCCCGCATCTCAAACGATGTTCCTGTCCTGGCTTTTTATAGCCCCGGTCCGCAGGAAATGATGGTTGTCGGCATCATTGCTCTGCTGCTGTTCGGAAAACGGCTGCCCGAAGTTGCTAAGAATCTGGGTAAGGGACTGTCAGAGTTCAAGAAGGGCATGCAGGGCTTCCAGGACGAAGTTCGCAGGGAATCGGACGTCACAAATCAGTCGATCGACTATACGCCGCCGTCAAAGTCAAGTTCTTCTGACCGCCCTGTGGCGGACGGTGATTCAGACGACGACGACGAGTTTTCTGCGCCTCGCTTTGAAATCGAGGACTGACCGGAAGGCGTGCACCGCTGCGGCAGCAGCTGGACTGTGTTGCTCACAATTCAATTGTGTCGGACGAATTTCAGGGCTTCCTGCCTGCCGCATTCTCGCGAGCAAGCCGCCCCGCGGCATCACCGGCAACAAGATGGTCGGATTCTTCAGCAGTGATGATATCACGGTCGGCGCTCGGTTCTGTTATGCTTACGGCAACTTGTCGAAGTCACTGCACACCAGTCCATGCGATCACGCATGGCATTGTACCTGCCAATGTTCGAATGGAATCCGTCAACAATCTTTGTTGCGTCTGCCGTTGGAGGTGCCGTCGGTTTCCTGTCCGGTCTGTTTGGCGTCGGCGGCGGGTTTCTGCTGGTGCCAATTCTTAACGCGGTGCTTGGCGTCCCCATGTCGATCGCTGTTGGGTCAACAGCGTGCTACACGCTGGGACCGGCGACAACGGCAATGCTGGCCCGGAAACCCCAATCAGGATTTCTTGAACTGCCTCTGATTCTGAGCGGTGGGTTGTTTGTGGGCGTCTGGACAGGGATGCGTGTTTTGGCCTGGCTGCAGGACTCTTCCACGATGATGGTTCTGGGCCGCGCCCTCCCTGCCGTCGACCTGATGGTACTGCTTAGTTATTCGGTGCTGATGATCGGAATTGCCGCAATGTCACTGCTTGATGCGTTCCGTCCTCAGCCAGCCACCGGCGTGCGACGGCGCGGGATATTGACGTCGATGGCTCTGCCGCCTGTGGCCGACATCCCTGACCTTCGGCCCGGCACCTATTCGATACCTCTGCTGGCGTGGACGGGACTTATTGTCGGTTTTCTGTCGGGGTTTCTGGGAATGAGTGGCGGTCTGGTTCTGGTGCCGGCGGCAATTTACCTGCTGGGTCTGCGAGTTCATGACGCCACTACGGTCACGATCGTCATCGTGTGGCTGGTTTCCATTCAGTCAACATTTATGCATACGCTGCACAACAACGTTTCGCTGCATCTGGTGGCCGCATTGCTGCTGTGCGGGACGATCGGTGCTAATATCGGAAGCCAAATCGGCATGCGCTGGCATGGTTCTCGTCTGAAACTGGGGTTTGGCCTGATGGTGCTGGTGGCGGCTGGAATTGTGGTTGCAAAACTGTGCGCACTTTGGATTCACGCGACCTGAGTCGGCCGCCTGACCCCCTGATGGCAGGGAATGCTGGAGCCGAAGGTCCCAGGCGAATACACTGCACTTCTTACCGTTCCCTCCCTTATCCGCTTGCGGCCGCAACAATATGATCGATCTGTTTCGATTTTCTGCGTTCGCAATCACCGTGACTGCGGTGTTGGCCGGTGGCTGCATGCCTGTGTCCGCGGGGGCACCACCCTCGTTTCGCAACGAGGTGATGGCGGTACTCTCTAAGAGCGGCTGCAATCAGGGAACGTGCCATGGTAACGCGAATGGGAAGGGCGGGCTGAAGCTGTCGATGCGTGGACAGGATCCCGACGCAGACTACTTCACACTGACGCGGCAATCCGCAGGACGTCGAGTCACGTCGATGCTTCCGGCGGCCAGCCTGCTTTTGCAGAAGCCGGCGATGGAAATACCGCATGAAGGCGGTCGGCGTTTTTCAGTAGAGTCATCGGAATATCAGATTCTGCGGGATTGGATCGCCTCAGGACTGCCCAGGGATAAGGATACTGCACCGTCGCTGATTGGGTTGACCGTGACGCCCGCGCACAGAACTGTCCACGAACCTGACGTTTCTGTCTCATTGAACGCCATGGCTGGGTATTCGGACGGCACGACAACAGATGTCACCGGTCTGACGGTGTTCGATTCGTCGGCCACCTTTGTCACAGTGACACCCGGCGGCATGGCAACGGCTGAGCATTCGGGCACAACCACGATCGTTGCACGATATCTGAATCAGCAGGTTGCCATACGACTTGAATTCGTTTCAGCTCGACCGGGTTTTGAATTCCACGCTCCGCCTCCGGTCAACCTGGTTGACGAGGCAGTCTTTGCTCAGCTGCGACGACTGAAGATCAACCCTGCACCGCTGTGCGACGACATAACCTTTCTACGCCGGGTACACCTGGATCTGACCGGACTTCTGCCGACGGCCGAGCGAGCACGGGCCTTTGCTGCGTCTGAACAGACCGGAAAACGATCAACCCTGATTGACGAGTTGCTGGCGTCCGAGGAGTTCAACGATTTCCAGGCGCTGCGCTGGGCCGATCTGTTGCGTGTCGAGCAGAAGACGCTTGATAAGACGGGCGTTGATGTCTTCCACAAATGGATCCGCGCCAGCTTCGCCGAAAACAAGCCAATTAATCAGTTTACGGCGGAACTGCTGGCGGCTCGGGGCAGCACGTACAAGGTTCCGCCAGCCAACTTCTACCGGGCGTTGCGAAAACCGGAAGAACGAGCGGAGGCCGCGGCACAGGTGTTCCTAGGGATCCGATTGCAATGTGCCAAGTGCCACAACCACCCATTCGATCACTGGACTCAGGATGATTACTACGGCTGGTCGGGTTTCTTTGCCCGCATCGAGTATGAGATTGTCGAAAACAAACGTCGCGACAAAAACGACAAACATGAATTCGCCGGCGAACAAATCGTCAAGATGACTGACATGGGAGAGATTGCGAATCCGAATACAGGTCAGTCGCCGGGCCTTCGATTCCTGGGTTTGGGTGAAACCGACGTTGCGGACGACCCCGATGCTGCTGACGATGAACAGTTTGATCGACTGCAGCGGTTGGCTGTATGGGTGAGCGCCCCTGTCAACGAGCGATTTGCGGCGACTCAGGCCAATCGTATCTGGGGGCAGCTGATGGGGCGCGGAGTCGTGGAACCGGTCGACGATTTTCGATCGACCAATCCTCCCTCTAATCCGGAACTGTTCGAAGCTCTGCGCAAAGAACTGGTGACTCATGAGTTTGATGTGCGACATCTGATGCGAGTGATTTTGAATTCAGCAACGTATCAGCTGTCGTCATGTTCCGATGATGCGGACGATCTGTTGGATGGTTGTTTTGCTCAGGTCCTGCCTCGCCGGCTGACCGCCGAGCAGACACTGGACGCGATTGGTCAGGTGTTGAATGTGCCGATCCGGTTTGGTGGTCATGAGCTGGGAACCCGCGCTGTACAGCTGAAGGGGGTTCGCAATGGAGGGCATCGTTACAGTCCGCCGGAGATCGGGGACCGGTTTCTGGCACTATTCGGCAAGCCCAATCGTCTGCAGACCTGCGAATGTGAACGCACAAATGAAACCACACTTGCACAGACGTTCGAAATGGTCAGCGGAGAGATCGTCAGCACTTTACTGACTCAATCACAGAACCGCATCGACAAGTGGCTCAGCGATGGAGTGCCGGACGCCAGAATCGTCGACGATATTTACTGGACCGCGATCAGTCGGTCGCCATCAGCCGACGAAGTGACTGCTGCTGTGCGCTACCTGGGGAGACAGGAGAACCAGCGGCGGGGCGTGGAAGATGTTGTCTGGGCTCTGCTGAATTCCAATGAATTTCTGTTGCGACGGTGATTGAGGCGTGATTCACAGGGTATGTTGACACGAACGCAGTGAGAATTTCTCGACATGTTCACACCACAAAGTCTAACCCACGCAGCTGCCGTTAATCGCCGCGATTTGCTGCGGATCGGGGGGCCCGGCATGCTGGGACTGACGCTGCCAAAGCTGCTGCAGGCTCAGGAATCACAGGTCGCAGCAGGGGCACCACGGGCGCGAGCAAAATCGGTCATTTTTCTGTTTCAATGGGGCGGTCCCAGCCACGTCGATACCTTCGACATGAAGCTGACCGCTCCTCAGGAATATCGCTCAAAGTACTCGCCCATTTCCACATCCGTACCGGGAATCCACATCTGTGAGCATCTTCCTGAAACGGCGAAAGTGATGCACCACTTCGCTCAGATTCGAACTGTGCATCACACGATGAACAATCACAACAGCGCAGGATACACGGCGCTGACGGGTGTCGAGCCGCCAATTGATGATCAGCGACTTCGCGATTCACTGGATCTGTTTCCCGCATTCGGTTCGGTTGTGGACGCAGTTGCTCCCAATCGCAACGACATGCCCACCTTTGTTTCATTTTCCCACACCATTGCGGACGGTTCAACAACACCAGGTCAGCGGGCCAGCTTTCTGGGAAAGATTCACGACCCCCTGTTTATACCGAACGATCCAAATGCGGCAGACTTTGAACTGTCGCAGCTGAGTCTTCCGTCAGAGGTGTCACTTGACCGTCTGGGTAATCGTCGAGAACTGCAGAAGATGATCAACCGGCAGGCTCGCGGACTGGACGAATCGGCCGCGGCGAAAGGGTTGAACGCCTACTACGAAAAAGCGATCGAAATGCTTAATTCGACGCGGGTTCGCAAAGCGTTTGATGTCTCCAGCGAACCGACGGAATTGCGTGAGGCTTACGGTCGAACAACATACGGGCAAGGCTGTCTGCTGGCGCGACGCCTCGTGGAATCAGGGGTGAAGTTTGTGACCGTGTACTTTTCCAGAAGTATCGGTGGACGCAGCAAGACTGATGGTGGCTGGGATACTCACGGCTTTGACGATACACGAATGTTCGAGATTCTTCCCGAATGGCACCTGCCGATCACAGACCACACTCTGCCTGTTCTGCTGAAGGATCTGGAAGACCGAGGCCTGCTGCAGGGCACTCTGGTGATGTGGTTTGGCGAATTCGGCCGCACACCGAAGATCAACAAAAACATCAGTCGAGACCACTGGCCCCAATGCTACACGGCACTGTTGGCAGGTGGTGGTGTAAATGGAGGTGCTGTCTACGGGGCGTCTGACAAGTACGGTGCTGTCCCTGACCGAGATCCGGTCACTACGGGCGATCTGACGGCGACGATGTACAACCTGCTGGGCATCGACCACACCACAGAGATTCACGATAATTTTGGGCGACCACTACCCATTGCGAACGGTCGACCGGTGACGGAGATCTTTGCGTAGAGCCTTTGCGGTTGAGGCACAGCTTGCGACCGTCGAACAGACCGAATTTCTGCCGTGTTCCCATATCGGCAGCACATCGTTGATAAACCGTTGCAGAAGCTGCCGCGATCGTGAACAATGAAGGCTGCTGCTCGCCCTGTACGAAACCCGCCTTAACGAATTTCGCCATGCACCGAGCCATTCTTCTCTTGCTGGTTGCCGGTTTTTCTGATGTTGCCCTCGCTGGCGAACTCACGTTTGAAGCGGACGTTCGGCCCATCCTGAAGGCTCACTGTTTTCAATGTCACGGCGAAGCTGGCGAACGGGAAGGCGAATTGGATTTGCGGCTGCGACGGCTGATCGCAAAGGGGGGCGAATCCGGTGCCGCCATCGTCGCGGGAGAGGCGGATGCCAGTCTGCTGCTGGAACGTGTTCGCAGCGGAGAAATGCCGCCGGGCGATAAACGACTCGACTCTACGGAAATCAAAGTCCTGGCCGAGTGGATCGCTTCCGGCGCAAAGACCGCTCGTGACGAACCGGACGTCGTTGGCGACGGTCCGATCTCCACGCAGGAAGAGCGAAGCTACTGGGCGTTTCAGCCTGTGCAGCGTCCTTCGGTCCCCGCATTTGATGAAGCGCGGCGAGTGCGAACACCGATCGACGCATTGTTGTTGCAGTCGATTTCGGAACGTGACGATGTGCCGGTGAACTTCGCATCGGACGGAGCGAAGCCGCGTTTGATTCGTCGGGCGTACTTTGACCTGATCGGGTTGCCGCCTGCACCGGAGGCCGTGGCCGCATTTGTGGCCGACGACAGTAATGACGCATGGGATCGGCTGGTTGATCAGTTGCTTGCGTCAGACCATTATGGAGAACGCTGGGGGAGGCACTGGCTGGATGTTGCGGGCTACGCTGATTCGGAGGGCTACAGCGAAGAGGATCGGGAACGACCACACGCATTTCGTTATCGTGACTATGTGATCCGGGCGTTCAACACAGACAAGCCTTTTGACGTATTCATTCAGGAGCAGCTCGCCGGCGACGAGATGGTGCCAACACCGCACGACAATTCGGCTCCTGAGACTATTGAAAGACTGACCGCCACCGGATTTTTGCGCATGGCTCCGGATGGAACGGCTTCCGGAGGTATCGATAAACCCGCTGCACAGAATCAGGTGATGGCCGACACCCTGCAGATTGTGGGAACGTCATTGCTGGGGCTCACCGTCAATTGTGCTCAGTGCCACGATCATCGTTACGATCCCATTCCCACACGCGACTATTATCGTCTGCGAGCTGTTTTTGAGCCGGCACTCGATTGGAAGAACTGGCGGACTCCCGCCGGTCGGCAGATTTCGCTGTACACAGATGCTGACAGGAAACTGGCGGCCGAAATCGAAGCACAGGCCGTCGTCGTTGAGCAGGAACGGCAAAAGAAGGCCGACGGATATATCACTCGTACACTGGAGGAAGAACTGCTGCTGGTTTCGTCCGATGTGCAGGAGGCTCTGAGAACAGCCTACCGCACGGTCGCCAAAGAACGCAACGAACAGCAGCAGCAGCTGTTGAAAGACTACCCCAGCGTCGCCAGCATCAGCGTGGGATCGCTGTACCTGTATGACCGTCGCCGATCGGAACGAGCGTCCAAACTGGATGCTGAACGCAAGGCGAAGGCACCCCAGTATCTTGCACAGACCGCACAGCAGCAACTGTTGAAAGTGCCTGCTGCCGACCACGAAGCTGTACAGGCTGCGATGGCAACGGCCACCGACAAACGCACGACTGAGCAGAATCAGCTGCTGGAGCGATTTCCCGGAGTCCTGGTAACCGAGGAAACACTTTCTCAATTCGCTCCAGATGCCGCAGCCGAACTGGCACGTCTCAGCCAGCAGGCAAAAGAGTTGCGCAGCAGTAAAGCCTCAGATGACCTGAAGCGATATGCAGAAAAAGCCTCCGAAATTCGTGACCGCAAACCGAAAGAAGGTTTTCTCCGCTGCCTGACTGAGCAGCCGAACAAAGTCCCTGTGACTCGGGTGTTCTATCGCGGTGATCATGAGCAACCAAAGGATCCTGTACAGCCTGGCGGTCTGTCGATTCTCGCCAAAGACCTGACGTTGCCGGAAAACGATCCAGCGTTGCCATCCACCGGTCGGCGGCTGGCATTTGCAAAGTATCTGACAGATGGCCGACACCCGCTGGTTGCTCGCGTCATCGTAAATCGGATCTGGCTGCATCACTTCGGCACGGGGCTGGTGGGCACGGCTGGTGATTTTGGTGTGTTGGGGGATCAGCCGAAGAATCCGGAATTGCTGGACTGGCTGGCAGCCGAGTTTGTCGAAAGCGGCTGGAGTGTGAAGCACATTCACCGAATCATTATGAGGTCGACGGTCTATCGTCAGGATTCTCAGCGCGTCGAAGACGATTCAACTGTGTCATACCTGCAGTATCCGGTGCGCAGGTTGGAATCAGAAATCATCCGCGATGCCGTGCTTTCTGTGTGCGACCTGCTCAACACCAGGATGTACGGTGAACCCGTTCCCGTCATGGAGGATGCCGTTGGCCAGATCGTCCTGGGCAAAGAGAATCTGGATGGTGAACGCAAACCAACCAAGGCGACTCCATTGGACGGCGAGGAGTTTCGCCGCAGCGTCTACATTCAGGTGCGACGTTCCCGCACGCTTTCGATGTTTGAAACATTTGACGCCCCGACACTGAGCCCCAACTGCGAGCAACGAAGTTTTTCGACTGTCACGCCGCAAGCATTGCTGATGATGAACAGCGATTTTGCAGTGACGTACGCGGATGCTTTTGCAAAACGCGTTCTGGGTGAAGCACCGGCCGACGACAGTCAACGCGTAAAGCTGGCGTGGCAACTGGCCTATTCGGCAGACCCGTCTGCCGCAGACGTGAACTCTGCCGTGCGGTTCATTACAGCACAGCGCGCCGTGATCGTCGAGCAGGGCAAAAAAGAAGCTGCAGACAGAATCGACCAGGACGCGTTCGCGGTCTTCTGTCAGGCGCTCCTGAGTTCCAGCCGGTTTCTGTACGTCGACTGAGAATCGGGCCGACGATCCGCGTGGGTCTGTTGCGCCGCCAACGGGCGCACTCACCACCAGCCAGGTCCGTTGGTGGGAACCTACTCAGCGACAGTGGGAACGATGTTGATGCGACGACCCTTCTGGTCAAACATCACATCTCCGTCGCACAGTGCGAACAAGGTGTAGTCACGCCCCGTGCCCACGTTCCGGCCTGCATGCCATTTCGTGCCGCACTGGCGCACAAGGATGTTTCCAGCGATAACGGACTCGCCGCCATACTTCTTGATGCCTCGGCGCTGAGCTAAAGAGTCTCGACCGTTTCGGCTGGACCCCTGTCCCTTCTTATGAGCCATTTTTTACACACCGTTTCTGTTTACAAATGACGGATCCGTGTCGTGAAATTGACGTTGGATCTTTGGCAAGCGGCGGATTCTGACGGATTTCCATGAATAATCAAGGCTTTTTGCACGCATTCCCGACGTTAGGCACCGAGCAATCCGTGCTGGAGACCGTTTTCTGCTGCTCGAGCTACGGGGCCTCGGTAACTGCAGCTGTTGCTGGCACGTTTCGAAGAATGTCTTGGAACTGAGGGACCGACACATTTGCCCGTCGTTGCCGATAATGCCACTGTGGATTGCCAACAACGCGGAACTCCGATTCCTGCTGATTGTAAATGTCGCCCGGTCGGCCGAACTTCTGTTCAATCACCTTGTGTTCGAAGATGGTTTCTCCCGCATCATTCTGAGAGATCCGATATGCGTTGGAAAAGCCGCTCATAATGACCGTCAGATAGTCGATTTTAGGGTCGACATTTCGCCAGACAGCAACGCCGTAAGCAGCGCTTTGCAGCGGATTGGGGTCAGTGACGGACACCGGATTAATGACTTCGGAGATGGCCTGTACGCTATTCAGCAATCTCAGGTCAGCAGATCGCTCTTTGAACTCACGCACAAATACACTGCGTTGAATCTGCAGATTCACCTCATCCTGGTAAAACTGCTGTTCGCCATCATCGTCTCCTCTAAGTACGAAACGCGGCACCTGCAGGGGAAAACCCTCGGGGTTGTCGATCGTGTTGTCAGGCTTCAAGTTCGGGTTCTGCAGTTTGTCCAGCAGTGAATCACGGCTGTCTCCGGCAAGTTCTGTGTAGTCTCGCGGAATCACTCGGTAGATCATGTACCAGACCAGTTCTCGTTTGGTCTGGCGAGTTGCCGGGTCGGTAACGTTCATGAACAAATGGCGGACGGGCTTATATTGCACTTCGGCAATCCACAAGGCTGGATAACCAGGCCCAAGAATTGGCTCACCCGTCAGTCTGGACTTCTGAGATCCCAGCATTTCGTCCACAGTCATCGAAATCGACGATGTCCGTACGAAGCCAGTATCTAACGGTGCCCGAATCAGTTGAGCAGAAGCCTGCTCCGCACACAAACTCAGAACTGCGGCCATTAGCCAGACGCTGGGACCTCGAGGAGCTGTAGTTGTGAATGGCATATTGGCAGAGCCCGTGCAGGACCAAAAATATCGTCTCGGCAGATTATGCCGGTCGGCGAATGCCCGACAAAGGGCGTACATCACATGTTATCGGTTGTGAACGGCAATTGAATTGGCACCATAGTCCGTCTAAAGGCTCCAAAATCAAGGAAATTTGGGTAATGCCGGCAATGGGCGCCGACCTCTCACAGACGGAATTGGAATTTCACGGATCATACGTCCATTTTCGAAGCCCTGTTTTCGACCTCTTGCAGGCTGAAAAACGCTCCCTGCCCGGCTCCGGGGCACTGCTCGCAGACGTCGCTCCATTTCTTCGGTGAGGACACATTCGATTGCCAGAACGGCCATGTGCGGCATTGGATTGGACGCACCGAATACACTTTGCAGTGGCGTTTCTCAGGGTCAAAGAACGTACAGTCACCGTTCTGGTGCTCGGTAAGAGATACGCGACCTCGCATTAAACGCGTGTGAAATAGCCGAATTTCCCCAATTGGTTTGTCCAGATGCAGAGCGATTTCCTGTAGTTCTTCGTCCGTGACCCACACCACTCCGGGTGCCCCCGTGCAGCAGCCTCCACATTGAGTACAGGTAAAATTCAGGCCATCCTTGTACCATGGTTCGGAAGATGCTTCTGGCGGCTGGTTTTCCGAGGACTCTGACATGCACGAACTCTTTGTATAGCGCTAAAGGTGAAATAGAAGATCGGGCGTCCATGGCCAGCGATTATGTTGGTTTAAGCCAACCCCGGGGAACTGCCATCTGGTCCAACAAGGCCATTCCGCACATGCGGGAAAGTCATTGGCTTCGACAACCTGTCATTCTCAGCTAATCTGCGATGCGGGGCTCACAGGTCACCGCATGTACGGGAACGTGTACCGAGTAGCAGAGAATAGCTTAACGTGGAGCGTTCGCTGAACGAAGCACATCCGATCATTTGAGTTCATTTCAACGTGTCTACAACAAAAACTGACAGTTCCCTTTCTGCCATTGTGCTATGTGGCGGAAAGTCTTTACGAATGGGGACAGATAAAGCGTCTGTGCTGCTGGGCAATGAAACCCTGCTGCAACGATGCTGCCGTTTGATTTCTGTATTTGCCGATCCCGTCGTTGTCGTCGCTGGTCCATCACAGGATCTACCGGAGCTGGATCAGCGGGTACGGGTGATCAAGGACGACTTGCCGGGCGAAGGCCCTCTTGCTGGCCTGTTAGCGGGGCTTCGCCATTTACGAAAAACCGTGCCTGACGTTGATTTTCCGATTTGGGTCGGATCATGTGATACGCCCTTCGTCAATGTTGGCGTGGTAAAAACCATGGTTTCTGAGCTTCACGACTTCGAAGCGGTCGCTGTTTGTCATTGTGGTCAAACCAACCCCCATTCTGCCGTTTATCGATCCACTGTGATCGACAAAGTCGAACGGATTGTGCTGAACGGTGAACGCCGAGCCATGTCAATCTTTGACGAGTTGTCCGTGAAAACGCTGGAAAGTGAGGTTCTGATAGAAATTGACCCTGATCTTTCCTTCCTTTGTAATATCAACACGGTTGAGGATCTGGATCGCGCGAGGGCTCGACTAGAGGAGGACAGCGACGGTCTGCAATTTACTTGACCGTGTGCACATCTCGGGCGGCCTTTTCCTGCGGTCTCACGAAAACGCAGAGACGATCTGGCCCGTAAGTTTGAGAATGGGGCGAGTTTTGCCTACAGTTCACCATCGGACAATGCTGTCCAGAACGTCGTATTTCTCGGTAACGCAGGTTTTTTGCGACCTCAACGTTTTTCGTTGAATCCGAATTACAGGCGGCGTATTACATCTTTGAAATGCAAATCCCTGCATTTGGACCCTGTCACATGAGCGAAGAGTCGGGTACTGAAGTCTCGAAGTTTGACGCGGCGAAGTCCGCCCTTAAATTAGTTGGGGGCTCTCTTGGATCTTCATACGATGGTCGAATCACGCGTATCAGTTTCACCGGTGGGAAATTCGGTGACGAAGAGATGGTTCATCTCCGCGAGCTG
>JAQWLN010000110.1 GCA_029247265.1 Fuerstiella sp. | reverse complement strand
TCGGCAAAACGACACGCAGGACACCCGCCGAGTATTCTGCCTTCATGCCGTCCTCGTCGATTCGATCGGGCAGGTGAACACTTCGCTTCCAGTCGCCCTGAAATCGTTCCTGACGGCGAAACGATTCCGTCCTGGCCTCCGGCGGAGCCTTTCGCACGCCCTTAAGCGTCAGTACCCCATTCGTGGCTGTCAGCTCCATGTCCTCCAATTGCACGCCGGGCAGTTCCGCGGTCAGCAGAAAGCAATCACCCTCGTCAAGGAGATTGATCAGAGGAAAACGGCGCGAAGACCTGCCCTGCAAAGTGAGATTCATCCCCTGCAGCAGTCGATCGACTTCACGCTCAAGATCCAGGATGGGTTCCCAGCTTTGTCCCCATCTAAATACGGGCATCTGTATACTCCGAAACCACAGGAAACAGTTGGTTCAAGTGTTCCCAACGAACAGCAGGCGTGTAGCTTTTCCGCTTTGGAACGAGGTTCCATCCAACAAACGTCATGGGCGACGAATGATCGTGCGCCCGAAAGTGAAGCGGTCGTCAATCTAAATTTATCGGTTGCGACACTGACTCAAAGTGCCTCCTGAACAAGTCGTTCCGACGGCGCTTGTGACGACTAGTTGTACGAATGCATGCCCCGATCGCTGCCAGCCGTACAGTCGACTCCCTGTAGCCAGGTCTTGAGCAGCACAGAACGTGCCGTTGTGGAAAAAACCCGTCATCAACTTCGCATGGGTGTCGTCCAGAATCGCCATAACTAATTGCAGCTGAGAACGTTACAGCGACACGGGTGCGCCGGCGGAAGGCCGAAGCCGGAGAACTATTCCCTGCCAAATTTACACCCAAACGACCAACGGCGTTGCCACGCACGCAGGACTGCCGAGAATCGGGGGCGACGCAGCCAATTGTGTGGTGACGAGGCATATTGGGAGCCTGTCGAGTGCGCGTCTGTCCAATTCTTTCGGAAAGAAGGCCAACTATGCCCGTCGATACTGGTCATTCGCATGCCGTTTACGTGGGCAGCTTTGATCCACTGACGCTCGGGCACCTCGACATTATTTCTCGTGGGGCACGAATATTTGACCGCCTGACAATTGGCATCGGTGTCAATCCCGACAAACAGCCACTGTTTTCCACTGAGCTGAGGATTCGCTTATGTCAGGCGGCCGTAAAGGATCTGCCGAATGTTGAAGTAAAGGCGTTTGAAGGTCTGGCCGTTGAATTTGTGCGCAGCTGTGACAGTTGGGTGTTGCTGCGAGGTGTCCGCAGTCTGACGGATATTGACTCGGAGTTCACGATGACTCTGGCAAATCGCGTCCTTGACGACCGCATTGAATCGGTGTTCCTCATGTCAGCTGAACGATATAATCATATTTCGAGTTCACTAATCAAACAGATCGCACGCATGGCTCAGGGTAATGTGAGAGATCGGCTGAAAAATTTTCTGCCCGAATGTATTATCAATCCGCTGCTGGAACGAGTGCAGGTGCAATAGACGGATTCTAGCCGCAACGGCGATCCGCCCGCATTCAGAGCCTCACCGTCAGAGACATTTTATACTTCATTATTTTCAATCGACAAGGATTCGACGATGGTCAAAACCGCATCTACGATGTTGCCTCTGGGAACCAGGGCGCCCTCATTTTCGCTGACGAACGTTGATGGTACGACTGTTGGCGACACCGACTCAGGCGGCCGGCCGCTGCTGGTGATATTCATGTGCAATCATTGTCCTTTTGTCGTTCACCTGCGAGCCGCTCTGGCGGCATTTGGCGATGAGTATCTCGAAAAGGGGCTGGCAATAGTCGGGATCAGTTCCAATGATATTGAAAATTATCCGCAGGACGGGCCCGAAGAAATGAAGCAGGAAGCGGAATCAGCGGGATATCGGTTTCCGTATCTGTACGACGCCGACCAGAATGTGGCCAAGGCCTACAAGGCAGCATGTACCCCCGACTTTTTCCTGTTCAACGCCGATCATGCGCTGGTGTATCGAGGGCAATTCGATTCCAGTCGGCCGGGCAACCAGATGGAGGTGACGGGGCAGGACCTCAAGGCAGCCTGCGACGCCGTTCTGGCAGGTGAGGATGTCGACGGCAGTCAAACACCGGGCATTGGCTGCAACATTAAGTGGAAGGTCGGCGGAGAACCTGAATACTTTACGGGTCAGTCCGCGGAATAAAGTTGTGGTCAACACCGTGGGGGGGGCGCAGAATTGCCGACCGAACGTTGCGCGTCAAATGTCTTCATTGCCGGGCAGATTAAACGAAGTACGCAGGGCGGTCAGAGCCGCGGCAGTCTGATTGGCAGCGACGACAACGCTGACTTTGATTTCGCTGGTGTTGACCATCTGCACGTTGATCCCACTGTCACCAAGAGCGTGAAACATGCGGGCACCCACGTCCGTATGGCTCCGCAAACCGATGCCAACGACAGAGAGTTTTCCGATGTTTTCATCGCATGAAACGTGAGCGTCGTCGTGCCGCTGAAGCGGAGCCTTCAATACTTCGATCGTCTTCGCCACGTCACCGGCAGGCACGGTAAAGGAGATATTTGCCTTGCCGTCCAATGCGACATTCTGAATGATCATGTCCACCAGAATGCCGCCCTCGGCCACCGCAGAGAAAACTTCGGCCGCCACTCCCGGATTGTCGTCCAGCTGTGTGATTGTGACTCGAGACTGATCGATGTCGCTGTAGATATCGCTGACGACAATCTCTTCCATGCCGCTGAGCCGAGATACGATATCCGCCTCCAGCTCGGAGGTGTCTCTGCGAGTCCCGTTCATTGACGATACGGATGGGACACCAACATTGGGCGCCTGGTCGATCCGTTGGGCCAGTTGGAAACCATCGTGGACGGCCTTCACCGCCATGTCACACCGTTCCTGATCAATCAGCACAGATATTTTGATTTCGCTTGTCGTTACGATATGGATGTTGATCGCATTTTCGGCCAACACACCAAACATCTGTGCGGCGACGCCGGTATGTGTCTGCATGCCGTGACCGACGACAGACACCTTTGACAATTTTGCGTTGTGTTGAACAGAGCCACCCAGATTGTCCGTCGCAGTTTCCGCTACGGTGAGTGTCTTTTCCAGGTCGTCCTCGGCAACAGTGAATGAAACATTCGCAGTTCCGGCAACGCCAACGTTCTGCACGACCATGTCGACGGGAATTCTTTTGTCCGACAGCAGCGAAAAAATACGGTTCATCACTCCAGGTTGGTCGGGTATTCCAATCAGGCTTACACGTGCCTCGGTGCGAACGAATGCCAGTCCCGTGACCATGGGGGCCGGGTCCGCCGGTTCGGGGGAAATCAACGTACCTGGTCCGTCCGCATACGACGGTTTAACTTGAAGACTGACCCGATATTTTTTTGCGAATTCAATCGAACGCGAATGCATTACGCCGGCGCCGAGACTCGCCAGTTCCAGCATTTCGTCGTACGACACTCGTTCGATTTTTGTGGCAGAAGATACCAGACGCGGATCGGTGGTGAACACACCTTCGACGTCTGTATAGATTTCACACAGTTCGGCATCCAGCGCTGCAGCTAAGGCAGCGGCCGTTGTGTCACTACCACCCCGCCCCAGTGTGGTAATATTGAAGTCCTCATCGACTCCCTGAAATCCGGCGGCAATCACAATCTGCCCGGCATCAAGAGCATCCTTCATGCGCTGGGTGGAAATACTGATGATTCGCGCTTGGGTATGGCTTCCGTCCGTCCGAACGCCGATCTGAGCGCCCGTAAGGCTGATTGCTTCTTCGCCCAGTTCATGGACAGCCATCGCCATCAGAGCGACAGATTCCTGTTCCCCTGTCGACAGCAGCATGTCCATTTCCCGGGGCCGGGGCCGGTCCGTGATCTCGGCCGCCAAACCAACCAGCTCGTCGGTTTTTTTGCCCCGGGCGCTGACGACCATGACAACCTGTCGCCCGGACTGCTTTGTCTCGACTGCTTTCTGTGCGGCCCGCCGAATCCTCTCGGCGTCAGCGACACTGGTCCCACCAAACTTCTGTACGACGATAGACACGGATCACCTGAAAACGATTGAGGGTGGAAGACATCTGGATACGCACAGCCACCCTGTGCGAGCGGACGAAGAATACGGCAACCGTGTCTTGCGCGCAACCGCTTTCAGGGGTTCGGGAATCGAATTCCGAAAGAAAGAGCAGTTTCGAGTGGATGTCAGTGAATCAGCACGAATTCACTGCTGTTCAGATATGCCCACATCATGTCCCCGACCGCCGTAGGCATGGCTGCGGCAGGCTGTGATTCCTGGGCAAGCTGTCGGTAACGACGTCGAAACACTCGTTGTTCTCCCGAGGTCGGCTCACGAGTCAACATCGCCAGCGCCACGCGATCCAGGGCCTGCGAGCCCTTACTTACCTGCGTATCAGCATCTTTAACGATCGCACGACTGGCCTGCCGGATGGCATCATCCACCTCGGTGCCGTTCATCATCACCATCGCCTGGGCGATGGTGCCGTCAAAGTCAACTGCTTCATCATTTTCGTCCGTCTCATAGGCGCGAGCAAACTGCTGAACCCACTCCCGACGATGTTCTGAGGTGATCTCTGCGGCCGTGACGGGCTGCTGTCCTGCGGACCGCACGGCGATTCGAATCGACTCATAGACCTGCTCGGGCGTCATGCGGCGAACGTAAACTCGACTGAATAATGGCATCTCACCATGCTCCGGCCGATCAACGGTATTCTCTGCGTATGCTTCGCTGCTCAGTTGCCACGCATGAGACAACGCTACCCATCTCATGAGTCTTTGAAGATCATAGTCAGACGCGACGAACGCCCTGGTCAGATGCGCCAGAAGCTCAGGGTGGCTGACCACGGAATGAGGGCCCATGTCATCGACAGGGTTCGTGAACCCATAGCCAAAGAAATGCGCCCACATACGATTGACCATCGCCTTGGCGACTTTCGTTTCGGAATCGGAAGCCAGCAGCCTTGCGAGTTCACGGCGGCGCTGAACAGTGCTGTCCTCCGGAACAATGTGTCCATCATAGGTCGGCAGTACGGCCTTCTGCTGCCCGGCGCGATTTTCAAAGAAGGTCATTCGTTCAGGGCGACGGCGATCGATGAGCTTCCATGCCGCATCGCGCAGTGATCGCTGGGCGCCGGAATCGGTCATTGCCACCGGGACGGTCACACGGTCGGTATCTTTGAAGAAAGCATTCAACGCCCAGTACTCGGATTGCCCAATACCTTTGTTAAAGGGATGGTCATGGCACTGAAGACAACTCATCTGTTCACCAAGGAACAGTCTCGCCGTGACGGCAGTGGCGGGCGTGGCCTCATTATTAAGGTGAGCCAGCAGAAAATTTGTAGCGCCATTCCTGTCGTTTCGTCCGGAAGCTGAGATCAGCTCACCGACTGTATCGATCCACGGAGTATTCTGCTGAAATTCATCAAGTAGAAATTCGAACAGTTTTTCCCGATTGACGCCGCGACGTTCCGTACGGCCAATCAACATGTTGGACCACATGACAGCGAGGTGCGACGACCGTTCCGACGACTGAACAAGTTCGTCAATGAGTTGCTGCCGTTTCCGTGGGCTATTACCTGCGAGGAACGCCGATGACTCCTCGAGAGTTGGGATTCGGCCGACGATGGTCAGACAGGCCCGTCGAATCCATTCCCGGTCCGCCGCTACCGACGAAGGCACCAGGTCGTACTGTTGCCATGTTTCAGCAACGAGGCGATTGATTCCTGCCAAGACCGCTGCATCAGAAAAATCGATCTGTTCCTCACCATTATTGGATTCCACCACAGCAATGGCGGTCACGTCATTGGGTTTCGTTGCCTGGAACCTCGGGATGTCAAGAACCAAAGGTTTCAGCTCAGGGGGAGTTTCCAATTGTGGCTGCTCGAGCTGACTGACAGCGATATTCTGCCCCGGATCGGTGCCGCTGCCCGGAGGCAGAGATTCCGGTGCATCTTCAACAACAGGAACATCAGACAACGATGAAACGCTGGAAAACACCAGCCACCCACCCACCAAAGACAGCAGCGTGGCGACGACGGCAACCGCTCTGCGAGCATATGTCCGCGGTCGGTGCACGTCTGTAGAGACTTCCACCGAGACCTTTGGGCTGACAACCGGCATGTCCGCTATGGCACCGGCACCCCACAGCAACTGACCGTGGATTGCGACCAACTCCACATAAAGGGAAACACATTCATCGTTGTCCCTCAGCAGATCGTTCAGCTGCCGGTGTTCAAATTCATCGAGTGTGCGTTCCAGATGCAGATTCGTCAATCTGATCAAATCATCTCGAGGACTTGTCATTTCAGTCCTCCTTCCTCAGCCAGCTGCACCCGCACGCATTCCATGAGCGAACGACGAATCCGCCCGAGTGACTGATAGACGGAATTGGCTGGTCGCCCAAGATTCTTCGCAACTTTATCCCCGTTTGCTCCAGGGGCGTATCGCATTCGAATCAGTTCACGGTCTTTGGCACGCAACTGACTCAGACATTGAGCCAAAGCCGCCTGTTGACGTTCGAGGTTCTCATTGACTGACTCGGATCGTTCTGCGACGAGTTCCAGGACCTTGTCGTCGAGAAACGTCATTTTACGATTACGGTTGCGCCGATGGCGGAAGACTTCCAGCCGGGCAATGGCACGTCCCCACGCGACAAAATTCGAGCCCAATTCAAACTGATGCCACTTCGCCCAGATGACCAGATTGGTTTCCTGCAGGACCTCGTCCGCATCGGCCGTGTTGCCCACCAAAGGCAGGATGTATAGATACAGAGGACGTTGGGACCGCGTGAACTCACGGATGAACACCTCTCCTGGCACTCCATTGCTGGAGCTTTCAGCAGAAACTCGTGCTCGATCGATGTTGTCCGCAGGGTCATACATGGCAGAAGGCAGGACGTTGTGACAATTCAAAAAACAGGCCTCAATCGTTTACTGACTGAGGCCTGCGAAGTTCAAATTCTCAGGAAGCGTACTAACCAAGCAGCTCCTTGATAGGCGTCCCGCCATTGGCCAGCTTCATGGGACGACCACGCTTGGAAGTATGGACTGTGTTCAATGGGATTTTCATCGCGTGCGCCACTGTGGCCCAAATGTCACCGGGCAGATATGCCTTGCTGTTGTCGGCAACTCGAACACCGTCGGCATCTGTAGCACCGACGGCCTGGCCATTCGCTAACCCACCCCCACCAATCATGTTTGACCAGCTGGCGGCCCAGTGGTCACGACCGGTGTTTTGGTTGATGCGTGGAGTCCTTCCAAACTCACCCATCCAGACGATGACAGTGTCGTCCAGCATGCCCCGCTGTTTCAGGTCCGTGACGAGCCCGGAAATACCACGGTCAAGCACGGGCAACCGCTGCTGACTGAGCGTGTTGAAGACATCCTGGTGAAGGTCCCATCCGCCGAGGTTAACTTCGACAAACGGCACGCCGGTCTGAACAAGCCGTCGGGCCATCAAGAGGCTCTGCCCAAATCCGTTGCCACCTCGCATGCCCATAGCTCCACCACCACCCGGGGCAGGATTGTAAAGAGCCTTCGTTTCCTCGGATTCTGCTTCGAGTCCGAAGGAAGGGTCAGCTTTGTCCACGTCAAAGGCTGTCATCTGCCGTGACGTCATCAGATTTACGGCGTTCTTGTAGACATCTTTGTGAGCCTCAGGGAGTTCACCTCGCTTCGACTTAATAAAGTTCGATTCAACTGCCGCAAGCATCTCAAGTCGACCAGGCAGGCGTTTCTTGCCCTCTTCCGTAGGAGCGTTGTTAATCTGTCCATCGCTCCCAACAACGAACGGAGCGTGTGACATTCCAAGAAATCCGGCTTGGCCGGAACCGCCTCCGACAGAAACGAATGATGGGATTTCAAGGGCCGATCGTGAACGCCCGACTTCGTAGCTTACCACTGATCCGAACGTCGGGTGTGTGACTGTAGGGTTAGGGACATAACCTGTATGCATGAAATAACGACCACGACCGTGATCGGCTTCGCGAGTACTCATGGAGCGAACGATAGACAGATCTTTAAACACCTTTGCGGTTTCCGGCATGTGTTCGCTGATCTGCACGCTAGGTGCAGCCGTATCGATGGGGCTGAATTCGCCACCGTTCTTTGACCCCGGCTTCAGGTCCCAGATGTCAATCGTGGGTGGTCCACCGCTCATCCAAAGCAGGATGCATGCCTTATTGTTGGCCTTCACCGTGGCTGCATTGGCCTGCAGGTGAGACAGGAAATTCATGGCCGGCAATGTGGCTGCTGCGGTCGCCATATGCTGCATGAAGTGACGACGACCCATTCCATAGTTATTCCAGATTGGCATTTTCATTGCTCCAGATTGTTAGGTGAAACTAGTTTTAGCAGATGTCGGTAACAGGTGTTACCAAAGCTGACGATGGTCGACTGTGTACGTGGTGGTAACCGAGTTGTGAGTGAATGTACATTCCTACCCACGACGGGAGGTCTGCAGACTCACCAGAGACGAACTAATGCACGCAGATGAATTCATTTGAATTCAACAGCGCCCAGAACAAATCTTGGTATGCATAAACTTTCCCATTCCGTCCGTAGGCACTGAATAGCTTCTGTGCATTGCCGATTTCGCCACGGGATGGCCTGCGGCTTAGTGCTGCCAGATACAATTCCTGCAATTTTTCGGAGTCTTTGCCGGGCTTGGCGAACGTTTCAAACAGAAAGCTGCCGCGCTCCGTGTTGACAGCTTTTTCGATCAGCTCACTGTTCATCATCATCAACGCCTGAGGAATTGTGCCGTTGAAGGTTGTTGCTTCGTCATTTTCATCCGTATCAAAGGCCGCCACAAACTGCTGCATCCAGCGTCGTCGCTGAGATTCCTGAGCTTCCCAGCCACCTTTACCAGACTTATGTGCATTTGTCGCGGAAATCAGTGAGTCGTAAAGCTGTTCGGCCTGCATTGTCTTGATGTACATGTGGCTGAATAAAGGCATCTCACCAGCGGACGGATTGTCGACGGCGTTATCTTCCCCAAATTGACTGGTGAGCGAATAGGCGTCACTATTGGCAATCCAGCTGATCAGCTGCTTTACGTCATAATCGCTCTTAACGAAGTCGGCGGCCAATCGGTCCAACACTTCCGGGTGGGATGCAGGATTGTGTGGTCCCATGTCATCCACGGGACGCGTGAAACCGTAACCGAAATACTGCCCCCACATCCGGTTGACGAACGCTTTGCCAATCAGCGGAGTTTCTCCGCTATCAGCCGCCACCAGCAGTTTGCCGAATTCCTTGCGGCGATCAAAGGCGTTTGGGTCAACCTTCTTTCCCATGTAGATCGGAAAAGCGACCTGCATCAGGCCGCTTCGCTTTTCAAAGAAGACCGGCCCACTGAAATCACGAGTCACCACCTCGGAAAAGTCGTCAACACGTCGCCCGGTTACCGGATCGACTTTTCGATGGTCAATCTTCCGGACCTGACGAAAGAAGCTGTTGAACTCCCAGAACTGACTCTGCTGCCAGTTGTTGAACGGATGATTGTGGCATTGTGTGCATTGCACCTGCATCCCGAGGAACATCTTCGTGGTCATAGCGGTCAATTGCACCGCATCGTCCGGCATCTGCATCTGAGCCAGCGTGTAATTGACCGCCCCGTTTTCCTCAAAATGACCTTCGCCCGTCACAATGTCCACAACGATGTCATTCCACGGTCGATTCTTCGCAAACGCTTCGCGAAAGAACTTCTCCATCCCGTTTCGGCTGACTCGACGAGGTGTCCTTCGTCCGATGCAGTTGTTCGTCCAGATGGTCGTGAAGTTGCGGACATAATCTTGGCTGTCCAGCAGTTCACCAATCAGTACGGTCTTCTTACGTGGACTCTCGTCAGACAGATATTGCTTCGTTTCTTCCAGTGTCGGAATTCGTCCAGCAGTGTCCAGATACACACGACGCACCCACTCTTCGTCGCTGGCAACTTCCGACGGCTTGATTTCGTTGTCCTCGTAGCCCTGTTGAATATTGGCGTCAATGAATTCAATAGTGGACAATTCAGACGCATCCCCACCATGTGCGGAACTGCAGATGGCAACGCCTGCGAAAAAAACGCTGATGCCCAGGGTCGCACCAGTCATTCGCTTAATCCATTGAGGCAAGGTGCTCATGTATTTTTGCTCCAAAATAATCCTACGAGCTGAAAACGAAGATCTCAGAATGGTACACCATCAATTCGTCATTGTGTTCGTCGTATTCCGTCAGTTAATCTAGCAAAACACAGAAAACATATCAGCGGCGGAAATGCTGGTCTGATAGGTGTCAACGAAACATGCGGCTTAAGCGATTTCCGTGACTGGCCGCCGCAGGGCCAAGGACGCCGTGCGGGAATGGCTATAACCACCTGTTAGGTAATCACTTATGGAAATTACGTTCCTGGGGGCTGCGGGCGAAGTCACTGGAAGCCAGCACCTGATTGAGACGGATTCACGTCGTATTCTTCTGGATTGCGGTCTATTTCAGGGGTCTGACGAAGAGACGCGTCCCAAAAACATGAAGTTTCACTGTGTGCCGCGAAAGCTGGATGCCGTAATTCTGTCCCACGCTCATATCGACCACTCAGGAAATCTTCCGGGACTGGTGAAAGCGGGCTTCGACAATCCCATCTTCTGCACGCGAGCGACTGCGGACATCGCCACGATGATGCTTCGTGACAGCGCCAAGATACAGCGGGAAGACGCAAAATACCTGTCAAGAAAGGCGGGCTCTGAAGATCCCTCCTGCGAACCTTTGTACTCGGAAGACAACGCGCGAGAAGTTGCCCGACTATTTGAATATGTACCGTTTGGGAAATGGGAAAAATTGGGCGAGGATGTTCGGCTGCGTTTTCATCACGCGGGGCACATTCTGGGTTCAGCGATCTGCGAACTTGAGCTACTGGACCAGGGCGATTGGAAACGCCTGGTCTTTACAGGCGACCTGGGACGACGGGGAAAGCCGCTGCTGCATGATCCGGTCACTGTGGACCGCTGCGATGTGGTCATTACGGAATCCACCTACGGGAATCGAATTCACCCGAACGCCGGTGACGTCAAAGCGGCGTTGCAGCGAATCATTTGTCAGGCGTCGACAGAGGGCGGAAAAGTCATCATTCCCGCCTTCAGTCTGGGACGTACTCAGTTACTGGTCTATTTGCTGAATGAGCTGCGGAACGAAAATGCGATGTGCCGAGTTCCCGTGTACATCGACAGTCCTCTGGCGACTCGACTGACTGACATTTACAGTGATCACCAGGAAGGTCTGGATGACGACGTACAGGAAACACTGCGATTTGACGATGACATCTTCAATTTTGACGGATTGAGTTATGTGCGTTCACGCGACGAGAGCATCGCTCTGAACCGTCAGGAAGGGCCACTTGTGGTGATTTCAGCCAGCGGAATGTGCGAAAATGGTCGGGTGGTTCATCACCTCAAGCATGCCGTTTCAGCCCCGCAGAACACCGTGATGATCATTGGCTACCAGGCCAAAGGCACCTTGGGGCGCCAGTTGATTCAGCGCAAAGAACACGTATACATTCGTGGGCGACGATATCGCCTGGAAGCAAGTGTCGAAACGGTGAATGGGCTCTCCGCGCATGCAGACGCGGAAGACTTCAAGTGGTGGTTCGACTCTTTGCAGCGCAACGGTGGATGTGGTCGCGCCTTCATCGTGCACGGTGAAGATGAAGCTGCCAGGGCGATGGCTGATCTCATCAACGACGCCTGTGACACACCACCCGTTATTCCGCAGTTCGGGGAATCATTCAAGGTTTGACGGGCCGGGGCAGGGCAGACCTCCGACGGAGGCCCTACCTCAGTTTCAATGCCAGACGTTCCTGAAACTCCAGCGCGAATGCCTCATCGTCCGACAGGCATCGGTTATTCATGGCCAGAATCTTACGAATCCTGCCAACCGTCTGTTTGGCTGGACTGGTCAGTCTCATGACCAGTTCATCGGGCGGAAATTCTTCCAACTCACGAATGGTGTGAATCCCCAGAAACGCAAACGCTTCCTGAGCGTCAAGGTCGTTCTGAAAGACCACGGCCAATGGAGCGTCCGTGGGAATTCGAGATCGGCCCATTTTCTTGCCAGCTTTCTTGGTGCGGATGCCCGTGGTCATCGTCGCACGTCGCACGCCCTTCTTTTTTGCTGGCTTTGCCGCGCCCTTGGGCAGTTTTTTCGGCACCTTCTTGGCTGCCGGCTTTTTTGCGCTGGATTTTTTTGCGCTGGATTTTTTTGCGCTTGGCTTTTTGGCAGCCACTTTTTTCCTGGGGGCCACTTTCTTCTTGGTAGCCTTCTTCTTAACCGCTGCAGCCTTTTTGGTCTTGGCAGGTGCTTTCTTCTTAGCCATCTACATCACCGATCTGTCTTACATGATATTTGCCATTGCGGAGCAACACACTTGCCAAAACGCGATGGAAAAGGTCTTCTGCGTCGACACAGTCTCAGCATTGCCGTTACCTTAGCCAAATTTCGAAGTAATCGCCATGAAGTGGGCTTTGCATGTTGCAGGTCCGCACGATTCGCTAGGGCGATATTGTTCTGCCGGCAACCTTGATGTCCGACGACTTTCCATTCCCGCCCGATTCTGGCCCTGAATTTCCCTGGCTGGCTGAAAAATGGCAACTGCACACGCGGTTGCTTTTGAATTCCTATGAGAAATGGGTCGAGCAACCTCTGATACCACGTCTGGAACTTGAGTCCGATGCTCGTACGCTATTCCTGAGCTCGATTGTCGTCGTCGCTCACGGCACGGAAGCAGACCCATTGTTGAACTACGGGAATCGGGCGGCACTGGAGCTCTGGGAAATGTCGCTCAGCGACCTGCTGGGTACCCCGTCCCGAAAGACCGCGGAATCTGTGCATCGTGGCGAACGGACCGAATTGCTCAGGCGAACCAAACAATTTGGCTTCATTGACGACTACTCGGGCGTTCGCATTTCATCATCCGGGCGTCGTTTTCAAATCCACAATGCCACCGTATGGAATGTGGTGGACGCTGAAAACATCTACGTCGGTCAGGCGGCCGCCTTCGAAGCGTGGGAAGCTCTGTCTTAGCTACCAGCAGGCTGAGCATCCAACTGAACAACTTCCATCAACGTCTCAGTGTCGATATCGGCCGTAAACTTCTGCTTGTGGTACTCCACCTGTTGTCCCGGCGTATGGTCCCGAACGGCTTCGTCATTCAGGAAGAACGTCCCTGCGTGCTGCGGTCGGAAAAACATTCGGAACCACAACATCTGTTCCACATTTGGCTGCGGAGAATGAAGCTGGATGTTGATGCCGTTTTCGTACCACTCGTACAACATCCCGAAAAACCCACTGGGGATGTACTTCACAGACTCCAGATTGACAGCAATGGACCTGTATTCTTCGCGTTCGATCAGATCTGTAAGTATTTCTCTCAGTAGCGCCAGATCTGCACCGTCCCAGATTTCGATATTGTCGAGGCCAACGATTGCCAGTTGACCATCTGCGATGAGATTCAGCCGTTGTCGTTTCTTTTGGTTCATCATTCCATCCGATTAAGGTACTCGTTGCTTCGTTGCTTCGTTGCTTCGAGGGGGCCTTTTGACGTTGCAAAACGTGAACCGAAACACGACGAATTCCGATGCACTTTTCCAACAGTCCATTAACCCCTTATTCTGCTTGGAGTTAAGACGAACCCCCTCTTCACCCCGAAAAACACAGGGTGCAACAAATGTTGCCGAATGTCTGTTGTTCTCAACGAAATGTTGCCCGACATAAACACCCAACGTGCACAAGGGCCTGAACACACGTACACACAACAGCCGTTTTTCACCGGTACATAGCAGCGTATCTGTCCATAACACGCGGCAAATCTGTGTCTGTAAAGGATCGTTAACAGTTGCAGTATGCGGTGTTATGCGCCCCGTCCACAGGGAATCAGGGACACGGCAAGCGGCGCACGATGGTCGGTGCCTTGCTGGCGACCACACACTTCCAGCGGGCAACTCTGTGGCTGTTGACGACGTATTTTCCCGGACACGCCGAGGTCTGGTGGAGCGGTTGACGTCAGCGTGGCAGTGAGATCGGTTGAACGGGCAACCGCATT
>JAQWLN010000099.1 GCA_029247265.1 Fuerstiella sp. | reverse complement strand
CCGCATCAGCACCGGGTGGCCCGCCAAACGACTTCAGAATCATCTGGGCGTCCCTCTGAGGCCGGCCGTCCTTCACATGAAAACGATACCACTCAGGCAGGTCACTGATCCCAACCCACGCAGACACGGCAGAAAAGCGATCCGGATGGTGTCCGGCCATCAGCATTGCCATATGGCCTCCGCCGGAGACTCCGGCAAGATAGACGCGAGACTTGTCCACATTGAACTTCTGATTTGCAAAGTCCATGGCGTCAAGGATGTCTCGCCGGGCAAAACGTGATCCGCATGCCTTCGGCGATTTGTTGGCGCCTCGAAAATTGGCGTGCAGATAGATCCAGCCTCGCTTCACCGCTTCCCGCTGCCACTTGCTGTTGTCCTGTTTGTAGTCACTGCTCCAGGAGTGCAGAAACACGAACAGTACGGTCGGCTGCTGAGTGGCGGAATCCGGAGCCCAGTACAGCACGGGCTGTGATTCCCCATCAAGCGTGCTGATGACTTTCACCTCGGTCAGCGCCGGAAGTTGAGCACGGGCCTCGCAGGTAATCGCCGGAATGATGGCGGCCAGGCAAAGAAGACGTGTACACGTCATGCTTCGATCTCCGGCACGATGTATGGTGCGCGATATTCACGTTTCAGGAAAACGTTAGCGACGTCTGCATTGTCACCAACAAAGACTTCCTTACGTTCGTCAACCGTCAGCATCGGACTGAGTTTAATGTCATCGCTTTCCAACTCGACGCCATGAGCCTCCAGATGTTGTTCCATTTCCGAAACGATGTTCTGCCAGATGCCGCCGTCACCAGCCACCTGACCAGCATCCTGCTTCTTAAATGGCTTACCGGACTGGAAGGCGATGTTGGCAAGATTGCACCACCCCGTGGAAAGATGACCCACCTCGACGTCGGAATTCAGGCTGGTGTGGTTGCGATTGCGGATAGCATCGATGAAGTTCTGATGATGCACTCTGTTGCCGCCATTTCCTTTGAACTCGCGTATCTTTTTGCCGTCCTTGTCGTAGGCGGCACCTCTGCCGCGCTGCCCTTCAAACCGGCCACCTTCACAGTAAGCAATGTAGCCACTTCCGGGACCCGGATGCTGTGGCGACTTCCGCTCCTGTGGACCGGCTGTCATGTTTGTCAGGCCGATCACAACGGGAATCGTGCCCGTGTCGAAGTAGACAAAGTGAACATTCGGCGTGTCACCGGCGTCGTCCCATGCCACTCGACCTCCCGCACCGAATATGCGTTTCGGCAACCCGACCGAATCCTGAAAGACGTTGTTGCGGAGGTCATCCAGCACATGCACACCCCAGTTGCCCATTTCTCCCGAGCCCGTGTTGAAGTCCCAGTGCCAGTCGTACTGCAACTTGTCGCGGAAGATCGGCTGGTCCTGAGCTGGCCCAAGCCACAGGTCGTAATCGACGTCGCTGCCGATTTCCAGCGGTGAGTCTCGCCTGCCAATAGGACCTCTGACGCCATACCGGTTAACTCGAGCCGATACGATTTGCCCCAACGCCTTTTCTTCGTGCAGGAACTTCTTGATTTCCGCCTGCATTGGATCAGATCGCTGCTGCGTACCCACCTGGCAGATGCGGTTGTACTTCCGTGCGGCCGCGACGGTCTGGCGTCCTTCCCACTGGCTGTGTGAAAGTGGCTTTTCGACGTATACGTCTTTACCCGCTTCCATCGCCCAGATGGAGGCCAGACAGTGCCAGTGATTGCACGTCGCCACAACAACCGCATCAACACTGGCATCGTCAATTAGGCTGCGGAGGTCAGCGTAGCCGGTGGCTCCGGGGTACCTGGTCTGAGCTTTTCCCAGACGATTTTCATCCGGGTCGCACAAACCTGCGATGTTGACGCCGTCCAGGTCATCGAACATTGGCATGTGCTGTCCGGCACGTCCACCGCAGGAAATAAACCCCATATTTACATCGTCGGCGGCCATCCGGGATCGGGCCGTGGATGGAAACGTAACCGCAGCGCTGGCAGCAGCGGCAGAGGCCATGAATTGGCGGCGGGACAGATTCGACATGAATGTTCTCAGCGAAAATGGAAGTTAGATAGAAGGCACATCGTGCCGCCGGTGATCGACACCGCCCCGCCAGTATCCTTTGCGACCACAGCAACTTCAAGTACGTGTCCGGCTTCTTCCGCAATCATGGGGTGCCCCGGCTCGACTCAGCATTCGTCGCAGCGACGGCGAGCCCCCAGCGGTTACAGTGTTGCGCGTTGAGCGTTCACTGGGAATTTACGGCGGACCTGTTACGTTGGTGACTCATTTATGGGCAGCCTTAGTGCCGCCCCGGTCACTGGCTGGTCAATTCACGCAAATGAATCGGAGATCAACATGTCTCAAACTACTCGTCGCGGATTTCTGCAGGACACCGGTGTCAAAGGGGCCTCTCTGCTGCTGTTAGGGACTCGTGCGTCAGGCAACATCATTGGTGCGAACGATCGAGTACGAATCGGCGTCGCGGGTTTGAACGGGCGAGGTCAAAGCCACATCGGCGGCTGGCTCGGTGCCGACAACGTCGAAATCGCATACGTCGCAGACCCGGATAAAAAAGTGCTCGATCGTGCCGTGTCCGTCGTGTCCACCAAGAGTGAAGGCAAATCCACTCCGAAGGGCGTGCCTGACATTCGTGCCGCCCTTGATGACGGTAACGTGGACGCTATTTCCGTGGCCACTCCCAATCACTGGCATTCGCTGTTGACGATCTGGGGAGCTCAGGCAGGCAAACACGTTTATGTGGAAAAACCGATGAGCCACGATGTGGGCGAAGGACGCGTCGTCGTTGAAGCTCAGAAGAAGTATGGCGTCGTCATTCAGCATGGAACTCAGCGACGCAGTGACGCAAGGATCGCTGGACTGCACGAAGCAATTCAGGCAGGGAAATTCGGGAAGTTGAAGATCTCGTACGGCTACTGCTGCAAACCACGAGGTTCCATCGGACACAAGCCGGTTTCCGCTCCGCCGGAAAACCTGGACTGGAACACATGGCGCGGGCCGGCCATGATCGATGAGTTTCACGCCAACTACGTTCACTACAACTGGCATTGGTTCTGGAAGAGCGGCAATGGTGATCTGAACAATCAGGGAACTCACCAGTTGGATGTGGCTCGCTGGGCCGTCGATACCGACCAGACGCATCCCGTACGAGCAATGGCCATCGGTGGTCGATTCCAGTGGAATGATCAGGGCGAGACTCCGAACACAATGTTTGGACTCGCGGAGTACCCCAATGGCCAGCAGGTGTTCTTCAACGTTCGCAATGTCAATTATGACAAGTACGAACGACAGGTGGAGAACGAATACTACTTCGAAGACGGGGGGGAAATCGTGCGGGGCAAGTACTATGCGAAGGGCAGCGACAAGGGAGAAACCGTCAATGTGCCTGACGGAAAAGTAACACCTGGTGGAAACTGGGGCGCCTTTATTGCTGCCTGCCGAGCCAACGATCCCACCATGGCCAACGGGAATGTGTACGACGCTCATTACGGCTGCGTGCTGGGGCACCTGATGAACAATTCATACCGGCTGGGGACGAAGGTTCCTTTCAACGCCCGGGCAGGAAAGTTCGAAGATAACGAAGATGCTTCCGAGCACTTTATGAAGTTGCACGACACCATGAGCAATGGCGTGGGGTTGCCGGAAGACGGCAACGACTACGTTGTCGGTCCCTGGCTGACGTTTGATCCAAAAACGGAACTGCACACAGGGGCTCATGCTGCTGAGGCCAATGTGCTGTTGAAGGACGAGAACCGCAAGGAATTTCCGGTACCTTCGGCGGCAAGCGTCTAGTTCAACAAGAACAAGACAAGACCGGAACCACCGGGTAATGCCTCCGCCCCGAACTTCCGTTTGGGGCTGGGCGCTCTTCGACGTCGGTCTGCATTCGGCAACGTCGGCGTAGGTTCGGCAATGTCGGTCCGCATTCGGCAACGTTTAGCGGAGTCGCGGCGCGCAATTCCAAGGCAGCGGTGACTTATCCTCTGGCATCACGACGCGACAGGAACGGTCTACTCAGCGTCAGCTGCGGCAGCGACTCTGTCAGCTTTTCGCTGCAGAGCTTCTGCTTCTCGATCTTCGATTCCCTTAACTGCAATGATCCGGCGTTTCAACGCTCGAGTATCTGCGTCCAGGTGGCGCCACTTGGCACTCCGTCGCCACTCTTTCGCGTCCACCTTGTCGTTCGTCAGGACTTTCTCACAATCCGCCTGCTGTTTTTCGGCAAGTTTAAGTTGTCGTTCAATTCGTTCGCGGTCCATGTCTGACAGCCAGCCTGAGTAGATTGTGATTGGGACGAATAAGGCCAAATGGCCTCGGTTCAGTCAAAATTGAAGCCGAGCATTGTTGCAACAGCCTCGGTATTCTTCAATGTGAAATACAATGAAAGGCTCATACACCCCGATTTCGCGGGGTTTTTGATGGTTCATGGCCAATTCCGAGAGCCTGGGCCGGTAACATCGGCAAAATATGGCAATGAATTCCGATCACCACACGCTCTTCGCCACCTACGTGCAGCCGTTTGCCGAGTATCCCGTACTGCAGCGACGAGTCCTGTATGTGCTGCATTCGCTTCCGTTTGAAGTGCAACGGGATTTTCTTGAGGATCCCCGTTTTGGAGTGGCGATTGACAACTATGAACCGGGCAAGGGCTGGTCGCTGTGGATGCCAATGCCCGGCTTTGACGGTAATAGTACTCGCTGCGTAGTGCTCAGGCCGAAGCTCGACGCTGCATCAGAGTCTTTTGCAAATTACGTCATCGCACACGAATTTGCCCATGCGTTTCTGCGTAATGGGGGATGGGGCGAGATCACGGACGTTGAGGACGCAGCTGACGCTCTGGCCGACTCGTGGGGTTATCCACGGCCGGAACGGTTCGAATGAATGATGCTGTGAGATCTGTCACGTGTTCAATTTGCGTTGGGACAATGGAATTCTGTGTGGTGCTAGGCGACCTGTGTTGTTCCAGACTGTTATTGGGACACCGTTGCTGTTCTTAGCCGGCGAGCGAACTTCACGTCGAACTACCAATCGAGTCCATATTCCATCTTTGATGGAAGTGTTCCATGGAATTTCAGGCTTGTTGCGCTACTGTCGACGGAATACGGACGGTGACACGTGGTCACGCGATCCAGTGCGGCATACGAGCCACCGCTCAATTATTTTGAGTTCCAGGGGACCCCGAGTTTCATCAACAGAAATCGTGTGGCCAGCATTGGGTGCTGGACGATCATCTTCAGCAGATTTGACCAGTTGAGCCCCTCAACAGGTTTTTCGATAAGTTCCGGCCGGTTTGCACACGTATCCTTTAACCATCCATTGTGGACTTCAAAGATCGGTGGCGGATACTTGTCGACAGGAAAAAACCCCACGTCCGTGCTTTCACTGCTGATGCAGGTCTGGCCACCCACAATGCAACATTCAAACAGATGAGTTTCGCTGGTGAGTTTTCCGGTGGGAGAGTAAACGGCCACTTGGCGCACCACCCGGACTTCCAATCCGCTTTCTTCCTGTACTTCGCGCACGGCGGCCACGTCGGGGCTTTCGCCTGGATCGATGCCACCGCCGGGAAGAACCCAAATCGGAACATCGCGGCGTTTGACCAACAGAACGTTCTCTTTTTTATCGTCAAAAACGACAGCAACTGCACCAGGTCTCATGGGACCGATTATAGATTGTTTGCCATTGCTTTGCGAAGACGTGAAATGTGGTCAGTCGACACTAAACGTGCCTGCTTCGTGGCACCTGATCTTACCGCGCAGCTGTCAACCGCTGTATTTGGCCATGGCCAGCCGACACAAAATCGAGAAAAAACGGCACTCAACCGGAAAAACACTGCCTGCTGCCCCACAATTCATCTGCGGCGCGTAGGATGTTGCATAGAACGGATTGAATTACTCTGTAGACACCCGCCTTCCGAAAATGGCGGTGGTCGAACCGTAAATTCACTGGTGGGGAATTATCCGGCACCGGAATGACTGGCCTCCCGAACGCGACATCGCAGACAATTCTTCTGCCGCGTTGCAGTTCCGATGTTTTGCATCAACTCAGATTCAACGATTCCAATAGACAAGCAATGGCAGACCTAAACGAAACACTGGCTTCCGGAGTCACACCGCCAGAGGCGCGACACATTGATCAGGCGCGGATCGAAGCGGCCGTACGAGAGATCCTGACGGCGATCGGCGAGGAACCTGGTCGCGATGGGCTTCAGGAAACACCGGCCCGTGTGGCTCGGATGTACGCCGAAATGTTTGGCGGGCTGCACGTCGATGCCGGTCGCCACCTGCACAAGGTATTCGAAGAAGAATACGACGAAATGGTGCTGGTACGCGATATTACCTTCCACAGTATGTGCGAGCACCATCTGCTGCCGTTCATCGGAACGGCTCACGTGGGCTACATTCCGCGGGGAAGGGTCACAGGACTGAGCAAGCTGGCACGTGTCGTGGATGAAGTGTCGCGGCGGCCTCAGGTACAGGAACGAATGACGCACACGATTGCCGATCTTGTGGAATCGGAACTTGACGCAAAGGGTGTGATCGTCGTTCTTGAGGCAGAGCACACATGCATGACCATTCGCGGTGTGAAAAAACCGGGTGCTCTGACGGTGACCAGCGCCGTCCGCGGCCTGCTGAAGAAGGATCCTTCCAGTCGGGCCGAGGCGATGGCACTGATCAATAAGAAGTAGCCGGCGCACTCATGATTGCTCTGTTCATTCTTAAACTTTCCGCAGGCATTACTCTGATGTGGTGGCTGATGCCGCGCCGCGAGGTGACGGACGGATTTTTTCGTATTCAAATGCGGGTTCTGCTGGGACTGGCGGTCCTGTCGGCACTGCTGCTTTCTGAAAGCACCGGCGAAGAAACAGACCCCTCCCGTGCACCGCAGGCCACGCAGAGATCCACTGATGTGGTCGCACAGACCAAAGTTCTTTCCATAGTCGTTGCGGTCACGGCCTTTGCCGGATCGGTTTTCTGGGCGCTTGGCCGCAGGTTGCCGGGAAACGCGTGTATTCACCTGTTAACCATACTCACTGCCATTTCGCTTGGGCTGCACTCGAGGAATGCTTCCACAGACTGTAGCGTGGTTCAGCAATTGCTGTCCGATTTTTCGTCAGCGGCAGTCCTTGGTGGCGTCACGACAGGAATGCTATTAGGACACTGGTATCTAACGACCCCCACGATGAGTATCAAACCTCTGACGTGGTTTAACATCGCGATCACAGTTGCCGTTTTCACTCGGCTGGTGGCTTCCGGCTGGGCTGTTGCCGGCGCGGGCATATTGTTACCGGAAACGACGCAGCAAATGTGGCTGGGTATTCGCTGGGCCGGCGGAATTCTGGCACCAGGCTTTATGTCCGTGATGGTCTGGCGAATCCTGAAGCATCGAAACACGCAATCTGCGACGGGCGTGCTGTTTGCGACGCTGGTCGTGGTCTTTATGGGCGAAATGGCGGCCGCGCTGCTGGAACAGGACGTTCGCATACCCTATTGACTTGATGTTCGGCAGGCGGCTTCGTGGTGTGGTCGGAAACCCGACGTCGGTGTTCTACAATGCTGAAGTAACCTCAATTCATACGCTCTCCTGTCACTCCTGCAGTTCTATGCAAATCATCTTTCAATGTCCTGTCTGCGAGCAGCGGGATCTGCAACGCCCGGAACCAGTCACAGGCCCTGTAAAATGTGGTTATTGTGACTGGTCACGAGATCAGGGGGCCTCTGATTTTGAGGGCGACTTCTGCCGTCACTGTCGAGTCTGTGGCTGTGAGGACCTGTGGAGACAGAAGGACTTCCCTCCTGCTCTTGGACTGGCGTGTGCTGGAGCCGGCATTGTGTTGAGTTCCATTTTCTGGGCCCGGCATGAACCAAACTGGGCCCTGGGAGTGCTGATGGTGTTTGCTCTGGTAGACCTGGCGCTGTATACGTTCATGGACGACATGCTGGTCTGTTATCGCTGTCGAGCACGGCATCGCCGGACGGCGCTGGACGAAGGGCACGTGGACTTCAACCTGGAATTGAGTGAGCGGTATATCCAGATGAAGAAGCGACAGGACGAAGCGGAAAGAAAATCGAGCGCCGGCAGCACCCCTCAGAAGACGGAGTAGTCGCGTTTGGAGGAGCTTCGCAGACAACTCGCTGAAGACCTGACTGATGCCATCGACGGTGAAATCCACGTCGATGATGTGACGACGGCGCTGTATGCGTCAGATGCCAGCCTGTACGAAATCAAACCTGCAGCCGTGGTGTTTCCGCGTTCGGCAGGGGACGTTTCAACTCTGGCCAGATACGCCTCTGACAATAACGTGCCGCTGATTCCGCGCGGCGCCGGAACGGGACTGGCGGGTGGTTGCCTGGGCGCGGGAATTGTGCTGGACTTCACTCGCCACATGAACGGACTGATCAGCATCAGCGGCGATCAGGTACGAGTTCAGCCAGGCATGACTCGCGAAGCGTTAAACGCAGCGCTGCGGACTCACGGTCGTTACTTTGCCCCGGATCCCTCAAATTCCGAAATTACAACGATCGGAGGGATGATTGGCGTGGATGCGGCCGGATCACATGCGTTCCGCGTCGGTTCTGCGCGGGATCACATTCGCAGCCTGCAATGTGTATTGATTGGCGGTCAGGTCGTGGAACTCGGGTCGGAGCCGGTCCAGAGTTCATTCGCCATCCGGCAGCCGACGGTGGGGCCTCAGGCGGAAAGTATGGGTACTGAAGGGAAGATCGTTCCTCCGGTACGCAACGAAACATTAGCACTGACGACGTTGACACCTGTCACTCGCAAGACGGATATTGTTGAACGGTTGACCGCTCTGCTGGAGGAGTCGGCGGACGACATTCGCAAATATCAGCCACCACTGCTGAGAAACTGCAGCGGTTACATGTTGCGCAGTGTCAGGCAGCGAGGTGCGTTGAATCTGCCTCGTTTGATCGCGGGATCGGAAGGCACTCTGGCTATTGTGACGGAAGTAACGCTGCACACATTGCCGCTTCCAGGACACCGAGGCATGATGGTGCTGATGTTTGGTTCGATGGATTCCGCGCTGCAGGCAATGCAGATACTGCTGATTCTAGAACCCAGCGCATGTGACCTGCTGGACCGTCGCCTGCTGAGTCTGGGGCGCGATTCAGACCCGGAATTTGCGGATGTTATTCATCCCAATGCAGAAGCGGGGCTGTTCATCGAATTCAGCGGCAGCAGTCATGAGGATCTGAAACGGCGACTCAGCAACGCCAACACGTTATTGAAGTCGACTGATTTCCAATACGTCGTCAGTCGTGAAACAACGGGTATTCACGAGGTCGAACGGCTGTGGAAACTGCCTGCCAACGTTGTCTCTCTGCTGGCGGGACTGAAGGGTGAAGCTCGGCCGTTGCCGTTTGTTGAAGATATTGCTGTTCCTCCCGAACGGATTTCGGAATTTCTGAAACTGTCTCAGCGGACATTTCAGAAACATGAAGTCACGGCCACGCTTTATGCCCATGCGGCATCCGGCCAGCTGCATTTACGGCCCATCATGCCTGTGCCGCACCCTGGCCGGGCAGAGCAGATCGAAGCTATTTCGCGAGACTTATATCGTCATGTGAAGACGGTCGGTGGCACAATCAGCGGAGAACATGGCGATGGTCTTTCGCGGACCGCGTTCATTCGTTCTCAGTACGGCCCGCTCTACCGCAGACTGCAGCAGGTGAAAGATATCTTTGACCCACAGCGTCTTTTGAATCCAGACAAGATCATCAGCAACGATGGTCAGATTACCCTGCGGCACTTGCGCAAAACGGAAGTTCCGCCGAAACCAGCGAATGAGCCGGAAGACCAAACGCTTTTGCCTGTGCTGCAACTGAACTGGTCGGAAGAGGCGGCGATGGATGTCGCCCTGCGATGTAACGGGTGTGGATCCTGTCGGACGCTGTCTCCGGAGTCCCGGATGTGTCCGTTTTTTCACCAGGAGGGCGTGGAAGAGAACAGTCCAAGGAGTAAGGCCAGTCTGATCCGTCGGTTCCTGAGTGGTGCGGATCCTGCGGAAATCATGGCCAGCGAGCAGATCCGCAGCGTTGCAGAGAGTTGCTTCAACTGCAAGCAGTGTCAATTGGAATGCCCATCCGAAGTTGATATTCCGCATCTGATGCTCGAAGCTCGTGCCCAGAATGTGTCCACGTATGGGTTAACGAAGTCAGACTGGCTGCTGTCGCGGTTTCACACACATGCGCGTTTCGCCGCACGTTTCAGAATGATGGCAAACCGGATTCTGCGACTCAGTGTTTTTCGAAATATACTGCAGAAGACAGTGGGTATCGCAGAGAATCGCAGGTTGCCTCAGTTTGCCAGCCGTTCATTTCTTAAGTCCGGTCGCGTACTGAGTGACCACAATTCGATTGACGCCACATCACCCACGCCGACCGTCGCTTATTTCGTGGATTATTTTGCCAATCATCATGATCCTGACCTTGGTGAGGCGTTCGTTCGAATTCTTCAGCACAACGGATACCGCGTTTATGTGCCGCCGCAACAGTTGGTATCGGGAATGGGGATGATTGCTGTGGGCGATCTGGCAGCGGCTCGCGAAGTGGCAGAGACCAATATCGATCAGTTCAGCGACATCGCGCGAGAGGGGTATCCGATCGTCTGTACAGAACCTTCGGCGGCCCTGTGTCTGAGTCAGGAGTATCCGCTGATCGTGACTCATCCGGATGCCGAAATCGTAGCTCGACAGACATCTGACGCGGGCACGTTCTTATGGGAACTGCATCAGAACGGCAAGTTGAAAGTCGATTTCGAAAAACTGGATTTGAGGGTCGCCTATCACACACCATGTCACGTTAAAGCGTTGAGTCCGGATGCCGGACTCTGCAATCTGCTGGAACTCATTCCAGGTGTCAGCGTCCGGAGAATCGACAAAGGCTGCAGCGGCATGGCGGGAACGTTCGGGCTGGCGGCCGAACACTTCGAACAATCAACGTCAATTGGCAGCGAATTAATATCCGAGATGAAGACCATCGATGTTAATGCTGGTGTTACGGATTGCAGTAGCTGTCGTATGCAGATGGAACAGGAAGCCGTCATTCCGACAGTCCATCCCATCAAGATTCTGGCCCTTGCCTACGGTCTGATGCCTAAGCTTGCGAAGGCGCTGAAGTCGAAACCCAGTGGAAGAGTCATGTCATGAGAATCGACGTTAAACTGTTTGCAGCGGCCCGCGACGCGGCAGGCGACGGCGTTGTCTCATTGAACCTGACTGACACAGTCGACGTCGCGGAACTCAGACGGGAACTGACGAAGACAGTGCCTGCTTTGGCGCCGCTGGCCGATTCGCTGCTGGTCGCGGTGAATAATCAGTACGCGAATGACAACGTGCCTTTGAACGAAAGCGACGAAGTCGCATGCTTTCCGCCCGTCAGCGGAGGGTAGATCCCGATCGCCGGCATGAAATTATTCGCCTGGAACATTCCTGCACCAGGAATCAGGTGAGGGCCGCAAGAATGGCGACGATGAAAATCACGGCATAAATCCCAAGAATGATCGAAGTCAGAATGCCACAGAACCGCCAGAACTTCTTCTGCTGCAGAATGGCGTCATTGACATGTACCATCTGTCCGGAGGCAGCTGCTTCCGTAATTGACGATGCGTATTTCATCAGTCACATCGCCGGGTAGATGTAAAGAAATGCGAATGGCAGATAGATGACGCCCATTACACCCATCCGGGCGGCGCCGCCGCCCATGGCGACCGCCAGCAGCATGAAGGCACCGCCGATGAGCATCAGGATCCCAAAGAGTCTCACCCATGACCGCGTCTCGGTCAATAACTGGATCAACTGGCGCAATGCGGGGTCCTGATTGGGATCCGCGTCCGCATAATGTCCGCCACTGGCATGTTCACCTACGGCGAAAGGATTCTGGTCTGACACGTATCGTCCTCTTTTATGCGATATTGTGTACGGAAGTTGGAAGCGCCGCAGTCACATCCTAAGGGGGAGTGGAGTGCTCCCCAAAACCTAGTCCAGGTGGTATGAGAGTCTAGAGCCCGATGACGAAGTTCGCATTGTGGATGAGACAACGGGCCGAATTCTGAAAGATCGTTCATGGCAGGACGGCCTTCATCAGGCCATCGAGGCTCGTGAAGGCTTGGTCGTCACACCTGAAAAAGAATCGTTGGCGCAGATCACACGGCAACGATTCTTCAGGCAGTACCAGAATCTGAGCGGGATGACAGGAACAGCAGTTGGCTGTGAAGCGGAGTTTCAGCATGTATACCGCTCTCAGGTTGCGGAGATTCCGCTGAACGTGCCATCTTCCCGGCGCGGCCTGCCAAGTCGATTCTTTGCAACTCCGAAGGCAAAGCATCAGGCGATTGTGGAAGACATTGTTCGACTTCACGCACTCGAGCAACCCGTACTGGTCGGAACGCAGTCAATTTCTGACAGTGACATGATCGGTGGACTTCTGGGTGAACATGGATTGTTGTTTCAATTACTGAATGGCCTCCAGAACGCAGAAGAGGCAGAAATCGTCGCCCATGCGGGGGAACGCAGGGCGATTACGATTGCTACGAATCTGGCTGGCCGTGGTACTGACATCAAGGTTCCCGAGGATGCGTTGGCAGTAGGGGGACTCCACGTGATTGTCGCCGAATGTCAGTTGTCCGGTCGCATGGACCGTCAGCTTATCGGTCGATGTGGTCGACAGGGACAAGCGGGGTCTGCCCAGACGTTTGTGTCAGCGGAAGACACATTGCTGAAGCGATTCGGGAAATGGCTGGGCGATACGATACGCCGTGACGCCGGTTCCGACCTTGAAGCTCGTGGAGATTATTCGAAACCCCTGCTCCGCATGCAGCAGGCCGCCGAAAAATAACATTACCTCGGGCGGGCCGAATTGTTGCGCCAGGATACCGCACGCGACACGCTGTTCGGATTGTGATCCGCACGTCTTCTCACACTGCAGAAAAAACGGAACGATCAGAATTTGCGTTGGGCGAAACTGATGACCTGCCGTAAATGCAGAGTGAGCCATCCTGAGCCGAAGCCAACCACGATCGCCTATTCGACGACGGTGGTTGTGCAGACGAATTCCAGCCGAGCGGTCACCTTTCCGCCGACGCTCACTTTCCCCTTCAGGTAAAAGGCGTTTGCGAGTCGCTCGGTCAGGTCAACTTCCAGTTGAATCGTGTCGCCTGGACGAATCAAACGCCGAAACTGGGTGTTGTTCTGACGAGTTACCACAGGCACCTGGCCGTCCTCAAGTGTAATCTGCTTCGCGATCAGCACGGCTCCTGCCTGAAAACAGGCTTCGCACTGCAGAACGCCCGGGAATACGGGAAAGTTCGGATAGTGTCCCTGGAAAACCGGTAGGTCATCATAAAGATGCTTGATCGCAACGATGCGGTCGGCCGAAATTTCTGTGACTTCATCCAGCCACAGAAATGGAGACCGATGCGGAATGCAGGCTTTGATTTCGTCGACGTTCATTTAAGACGGTTCAACATCACGCAACAGGAACGCTGGAAACAACACACACCACGAGCTGGACGCACGATCACTGCGTTGAAGCCCCTTGCAATGAACTCCTCCAGCTGGACTGACGCGCTGAAGGAGCGCCACAGAAGTGCTACAGTTCGATCTTGAGTTCTTCGATCTTGC
>JAQWLN010000063.1 GCA_029247265.1 Fuerstiella sp. | reverse complement strand
CAGCCAACGCTGCTACCGCGCGAATCGACGTGCTGTGACTTTTTCGGTCGACGCGTCCAGAATGAACGACAGTCGTAACTGGCCTGCGTCGCTCTTAATGCGGTGAATGCGAACTGGTGGAATTCTGCTGTCCATGTGCCGCAGATCCACCGTTCGGGGAAGTTCCGACGGGGGAACACTTTCCACCATTTGTGTCGCCTCGTCGCCGATCAGCTTTGTCCATGCGTCAGGAACTGCACCGCTGCCGTCAGGTTCGACGGCGATCCGCCGAAGGGCGATCATCCATCTTCCATCGGCTCCGCTTTGCCCCGCCAGCGAGACCGCCATCTGATGGATCTGACCTGGAGGTGCCAGTTTCGGCACCACCTGAAATCGTACATTCAGCGTCAACAACCCTTTTTCAAAGGCCACGGATACAGGGGCTGATTCGGCCAGCTTCAGGGAAAAGATCAGGGGGTCAGCGGACAACATCGCAGGCTGCTTCAGCAACTGCAGCATTTCCTGCGGATTATCCTTCACACCCTGAAAGGTCATTACCGTCTGCTGCAACGTGGTATCAGAAATCGTCAATCCACCCAGAGACTGATCTTCAAGCCAGCGGTTGATACGGCCCTGTGAAAACGCCATTGCAATCACTTCGTCGTTCTGCAGATCTGTCGTGAGTGCGGGCACTGCCGCCTTTCGCGTCGTCGACAGGCTGGATGCCGACAAAGAGAAACTGTTGTCGGTTGTGCTGGCGGCCCATGAAATCTGCTGATCCCCGGAGACGCGAGTGATGGTCTGTCGAAGATCCCGCCACTTCCTGTTGAGTTCGGCCAGTTGGCCGTCAACTCGCGTATTGATTTTCGGCAAAACGTCGTCAGCAACCTGTCGCACAACGATCGCATCCGATGTCGGCATTCGTCGATAGACTTCACGCCGTGCAATTCGGTCTCCGATGCGGCCCAGCAGTGGCATACCTGATGCTATGCTGTTGACAGCCTGAGGAATTTGCCTGGCCTGTAGACTGCCATAGGCCGGTTTCGTCAGAAACCTGCCGCCATCAAAGAACACCGGCTTCGTCACGCGGAACGTATGGTTTCCAAGGGTCGCCACTCGGGCCTGAGGTGTCAGGCCAACTGTATTGCTGGAAACAACTCCCGTCGAAACAATGTGCAGCCGAGCCGTCTCGCTGCTTTCGACCGATGTCAGCTGAACCGATGTCCTCGTCGTCTGCATGCCACGGACATTCGCCTCCATGACCTGCGTGGCAACGTTGTTGCTTTCGACATTCTGCTGGTCAACAAAGTGGCTCAGAACATCGGTGCGAAAGGTCAAAGAAAAATCGTCAACGAACGCCCCTGTCATCTCGGCACGCGGAACGACATCGTACGCCGGAATCGTGAGTGCCGGGACTGCCTCAAACGTCTGAGCATATGCCGATGGCACGAACGCGCCGAAAGGCAGCGTGGTCAGCAGTACGCTGATTTTCATTCGAATCGGCAATGGTATGCGTCTACGTCGCATCAGATGAAAACATATCAGCAGAGGGCGTATGTGAAGAATCCCAGGTCGACGAACGCTTGATGTGTCTTAACGGCCGCAGACGATCATCAGACCATACCCTGTCTGGCCGTGTACCTATTTATCAGCTTACGCGACAGCTCAAATGTGGGCTACAAATTTCCTGACGGCCAGTCGAATTCCACAGGGAGCCGCACCGTTCGGCCTGAAAAGTCGGATTCATCGCGAGGCTGATCCGCGCCACTCCTTTCGCTCGACGCATTCTGCGCACACACCACAGAGCACCCACACCCCCTACAATCAACATTGGCTCCCTGCCCACATTCCAGTACAAGCCAGCAGCCGAGGTCTTCGTACATACACGAATCCACCAAAGGGATTGTGTGCCACTGGCTCCGCCAGTGTGTTGCACGTCAGGAAACACTGGCAGAGCCAGTGGCACACATTCAAACAGAACTGACGTGGCCCTCTGGAACGTTAGTTCATTGCAATTCGTCCGAGTCGAAGGAGCGACTGATGGCGTGGCTATTGTTGGCGGTTTCGACCGCCGTTCTATATTGGATCTATGATGGCTACGGACGGTTCCTGCAGTTGTGCGTCGCTGTTCAACGTGCCGTTGTGCGCCCCGCTGCGCGGGATGCAGCCGCAGAACATCCATGGCCGGAAATGACCGTTCTGTTGACTGTGCATAACGAAGAAGCCGTCATTCACCAGCGAATCACGAATACTCTATCCTGCGACTACCCCGCCGATCTCCTGAAAGTGCTGGTTGCTTCAGACGGATCTACGGACCGGACCAGTGAAATCGTGCGAACGTTCGACGATGAGCGTGTCTCCTTGATGGAAACATCAGGGCTGGGAAAAACGGGAACTCAGAACGAAGCGCTTCAAATCGTGAGCTCGGACATCGTGGTCTTCACGGATGCAGATATCGTTTTTGACGACGGGTTCCTGCAGCGAGTTGCGGAACGATTTCATGATCCTCGGGTGGGAGCCGTCGATGGACGGCTGATGTATTCGCAAAACGCCGCCGATGCGAACACGACCAGCCAGGGATTTTATTGGAATTATGAGATGAAGGTGCGTCATCTGGAATCTCAGCTGGGCTGGCTGGCGGTGGTCACGGGAGCTTCCTTTGCCGTGCGTCGTGAGCTGCTGCAGACGATGGACCCGTCGATTGGTGAAGACTGCATTGTGCCGCTCGACGTGGTGCAGCAGGGATATCTGGTGGTGCACGAACCCCTGGCGAAAGCGTTTGACGAATTCGAGGAAGGGTCCGGAATTACATTGCGGCGACGTATTCGCCAGACGTTGCGGAACTGGCAGGGCACGTGGTCTCGTCCTGCTTTGCTCAACCCTTTGCGGCATCCCTGGTATGCTCTTGCGTTGTGGTCTCACAAACTGCTGAAGTGGTTGTCACCTGTGTTCCTGTTGATGGCCTTGTTCGCATCCTCCTGGCTGGTGGTGACTGCTCCCGACGTATATTCCATCCTAGCAGCGTTGCCCTACCTGGTGCTTTTCGTGATGGCCGGGCTGAACTGCCTGGCGACAGCATTCGGCCGCAAAATCCCCGGTACAGGCATGGCATTCAGCTTTTTGCTGGCGAATACGGCATTTCTGGTCGGAATCGTGCGTGCCACGCTGGGTCGCCGAATCCACGCCTATCGAAACGCGTAGGGCCGGAAAATGGGGTCATGCTGATTGGTGTTGGCCCGGTTTTCCGTGTGGGATATCCTTCGCTACAGACTTTTTTGCGGTCCTGGCAGGCGCGGCACGCGCGGCTCAGGCCGGAATCACTGAAATCAACAGGGAAGTTGACTTCATGAGTGCGATCAAAACATCGGTCAAACGCGCGTTTCGAACGTTCGGCTTTCGCGTCAACCGCGTTCCCAGAACGACGTCACTGGCCTACGAAGACCTGTTTCCGCTGGCCACCTATTCACCGTGGAACATTGACCAGGGTTTCATCGACGCGTACGACGACATCCAGCATCACACGCTGGTCGACAAGTACCGCTGCTACGAACTGTGGCAACTGGCCGAACAAAGCTCAAAACTGCCGGAAGGCGCCATTCTGGAAGTCGGCGTATGGCGCGGAGGCACGGGAGCCTTGATTGCACGTAAGGCTCAGGAATGCGGAATTACGGACAACGTCTACCTGTGCGACACATTTACCGGCGTGGTCAAAGCCGGTGAAATGGACGAAACCTACGGCGGCGGTGAACATGACGATACGTCGCCGGAGGTCGTGACAGAGCTTGTCCGTAATATGCAGCTGATGAATGTCGAGATTCTGCAGGGCATTTTCCCGGACGACACCGAACATGAGGTCCAGGATTTGACATTTCGCATGTGTCATATCGATGTGGACGTTTATCAGTCGGCCAAAGAAGTCACTCAGTGGATCTGGGATCGCCTGGTTCCCGGTGGCATCATCGTTTACGACGATTACGGCTTTCAGGCCTGCGATGGCATTCTGAAATGCGTTGAAGAACAGCGGAACATCAAGGACCGCATCGTCCTGCACAACCTGAATGGCCACGCGGTCATCATCAAGATCTGATCCGTACAGTCACAAATTGTCCAGCACACCACGAACGGTGCCCCATGAATATCCGAACGATCAATTCCACAGACGCCCTCAATGACGTTCTTCAGGACAGCGACGCGCTGGTCAATTTCACGTCCGAGGCGATCGCCAGTCTTGCACCTGCCGTTTCACTTTCCAGGGACGGCACAGCAAAGTTAATCAACGGGCCGGCCTATCCTGTCGACGCAGACGTGGACGCGAAGGCAATCAGTAGTTTAGTAACAAACGAACAACGTCTTGTTGTGATCACAGATAGCATCGACAAGTCAGAACAATTTGTGGCACAACTTTCAGAATTCGACATCACCTGTGTCGTCTGCGTGCTGGATCAGCTCTGCGCCGCAGACGCGTTTATGGATGAAGAAGATTCCGAAGCCGTCGCAGAGCGGCTCAGACAACTTGGCTACATCTAGACTTTTCCCTTCGCACACAACCTTTCTTATCACAATCTGTCGGCAACCACCGGAAGCGAGCGATTCTCTTCCGAGCGTCAGCTCAAATCGGCATGCGGGCCGTCCCGCATAAGGACATGGCAACGGAATGCCTCGGCTTTTTCTACTTGGAATTGATGGTCTGCCGCGATGGATGTGGCAGCAGTTTGCAGACTCAGGCGTCATGCCGAACAGCAAGCCACTGCTGTCGTCCGGCACACTGGTGCCGATGAAGTCTGCGCTGCCCGAGGTTTCGTCGGCGGCTTGGGCGTCCATTGTCACAGGCGAAAATTCCGGCGGACATAATGTCTATGGCTTCACCGATCTGATTGATGGCAGCTACACACTCGGGTTTACATCGTCACGCACATTCCGAGCAAAACCGTTCTGGCAGCGAGAAGGCAGCGGCCCGTCCTTGATCATGAACGTGCCTCAAACCTATCCCGCTCAGCCGCTGGAAGGAATGCTGGTTTCCGGATTCGTCGCCCTGGACCTGAAGAAAGCCGTTCACCCTGCGGACCAGTTGCCGTGGCTGGAAGATATCGGTTATGAAATTGATGCGGATATGTCACTGATTGAGACCGGCAAGTCGGAATTCGTGTCCGAACTGCACAACGTCATGGCCACTCGCTGCGAGGCCCTGCATCATCACTGGGACCGCGAAGACTGGCAGCAGATCATGTTTGTGCTGACGGGTACGGACCGGCTGAATCACTATCTGTGGGAAGACTACGAAGACACATCGTCGCCGCACCACCAGCCGTTTCTGGACTTCTACCACGAAGTCGATGTTCAGATCGGCCGAATTCTGGAGCGACTGGACGACGACACAACCATTGCTGCCGTATCCGATCACGGCTTTGCGGCTCAGAAGATGAGCGTCAATCTGAACTGCCTGCTGGCGGAAAACGGCTTCCTGCAATTGCGGGAATCGAATCGCCCATCGTACATCGACATGCTGCCGGTCACCACAGCATTTGCCATGGATCCTGGTCGGATTTACCTGCACCGCGAGGGCCGGCATCCCGGCGGAACGGTAACGGGTGAACAGGCCGAAGAGCTGATGCAGCAGTTGACGAGGTTTCTGTTATCAACCGAAGTTAATGGTGTGAAGATCGCAACGGAGGTCCATCGCGGCAGGGATATCTACACCGGCTCGTTTGCTCATCGGGCACCCGACCTTGTGGTCATGCCTGCCACAGACGTGGCGCTGTCGGGGCGGATGAATCTTTCCGAACTGATAGAGCCGACCGCCATCAACGGCAAACACACGTACACAGAATCGTCGTTCTTTGTTCGAGGCAATAACCTCGGGCAGATTCCGGACGACATGAAAGTCGAAAACGTCCTGGATGTCATCATGCCCGCAGCACAGGCACGTTACAAAGCCGCTTAAACCACAACCACAAAGCCACAGAGACGCCCGCCATTCAGCTCGGTGTTCTCTGTGACTCCGTATCTCAGTTCCCCGAAAACCCGAACGAACTCCATGTCCGAACCAACTGCCTGTCACAATGCCAACCAGACATGCTGGAGCTGTCCAGCTGTCGAATTCAAAGGACACGTCGATTTTCGGGCGTGCGGCCAGGCGGCCTTTCGCAAGGCGGCTGAGGGTCAGCTGGTCGTGGAATGTAAGCGTCGACCTGAGATCGGTTACTTCGATCCTACTTCGATCACATTCGAACACTGTACGGAATGGAAGAAAACGGATTCAGGATATCTGCTGGACGGCATGCGAGTGCTGATCCTTGGAATGGACGGATATCTTGGCTGGCCACTGGCTCTGAAACTGGCGAAGCAGGGCTGCAAGGTCTACGGTATTGACAACCTGCTGCGGCGCAAACTGGTGGCCGACCGCGGTGCGCAGTCGGTCATTCCCATCGAAACGATGGAAAACCGAGTCAAGGCCGCCAACGAAGAGCTCGGCGTGGATATCGATTTTCGCGAAATGGACCTGCTGGATCGCGACGCGCTGTTTGCGTACATCAAGGAAGTCCAGCCGGAGTCGATCGTGCAGTTCGCCGAGATCCCCAGCGCACCTTACAGCATGGCGGATGTCGACAAGGCAGTCGACACCATTCAGAACAACGTCGTTGGTACGCTGGGTCTGCTGTTTGGCGTGCGCGACCACGCGCCGGACGCATCCATCATCAAACTTGGCACGATGGGGGAATACGGCAGCCCACTCACCGGTCGCCCACTGTTCGAAGGCCTGTTTCCCGGCGACGCCGTGCTGCAGTACAAGGGTGAAGAATGGAGTCTGGGAGGTGAACTGACGCCCCGGGACCCCGTCAGCTTCTACCACGTCAGCAAGGTTCAGGGCACATTCAGTGTGTACGAAGCCTGCAAGTACTGGTGGCTGCGCAGCTACGATGTGATGCAGGGGGTGATCTACGGCAACCACTCCGATGAACTGTCCGCCCATCCGTCTTTAGCGACTCGCTTTGACATCGACGAATGGTGGGGCACAGTCGTCAACCGCTTTGTCGCTCAGGCGGTGATCGGTATGCCCCTGACGATTTACGGCAGTGGCAATCAGCTTCGCGGTTACATCACGCTCAAGGATGCCATGCAGTGCATCACGCGGCTCATCGCCGCTCCACCGGAACCCGGCCAGTACGATGTGGTCAATCAGGTGACCGACGTCATGTCGGTCAAACAGATCGCTCAAACAGTCGCCACTATTGGCGCTGAATTCGGTCTGGATACCGAAGTTCAGCGGATCGAAAATCCAAGAGTCGAAGCGGAAGAGCACCCGTACGAGGTCATTCATGACAAGCTCAGCGAGAACTTCGGCTTTACATCCGAGTCATCGTTCGAAGACGAAGTGCGAGGCATGTTTGAGGTGCTGACAAAGCCGGAGGCCGTCGCGCGAATCAAGCAGCAGGAATCGAAACTCTTCCCCACCACCAAGTGGTCGGGCGAAACGGCCAAGCTCAAAGTGCTGGAGACCTGGAAGCCGGAGATCAAGGACAAAGCCGCGTAGGCAGAGCGCAGATGATGCCCGGCAAGGCCGGCACAATGAATCTTCAGATCAGTTGAACGAATCCACATGCAGATCAGCGACGAAATATTCGAAGACAAAGTACTGAAGTCAGAGCGGCCCGTCCTTGTCGACTTCTGGGCATCATGGTGTCCGCCGTGCAAGATGATGCAACCGCTGGTCGACCGACTGCATGAAGAACTCACCGGCACGGCAGAAATCGTTTCGATCAACATTGATCAGAACCCGCAAACCGCAGCCGCATACAAGATCACGGGGGTCCCGACATTCGTGAGCTTCCGTAATGGCCAGGAAGTCGCGCGAAAGACGGGAGCACTCACCGAAAATCAGTTACGAAAAATGATCGACACAGCCAGCGAACAGAACCAGGCTGCCTGAATTCAAGATACCAATTACGTAGTGACGAGCCGTACGGATGTCCGTGATTAAGAAAAATCAGTTTGTCGTTGTCACCGGACTGCCCAGGTCCGGCACGTCGATGATGATGAAGATGCTGGAAGCCGGTGGAGTTCCTCCACTGTGCGACGGTCAGCGTCAGGCGGATTCGGACAATCCCAACGGCTACTACGAGTTCGAACCTGTCAAACGAACAAAGGACAACTCCGACTGGCTGCAGCAGTGCTCCGGCAAAGCCGTCAAGATGGTCTACAGTCTGCTGTACGACCTGCCTGTCGACCGCCGCTATGACGTCGTCTTTATGCGACGCGATTTAGACGAAATTCTGGATTCTCAACAGCGTATGCTGCAGAACATGCAACTTGATTCCAGCATTGATGACGACCGCATGGCCCGATTGTTCCGCGGAGAAATCATTCGATTTCGAAAATGGATCGCGGAATCGAATCACATCAGCTGTCTGGAAGTCCCCTACAACGACATCGCTGCCGGCAGCGATGAACCCATCCACCACATCAACGCCCATCTCGGCGGCAATCTCAATACCTCAGCGATGGCCTCCATCGTTGACCCGTCTCTCTACCGAAACCGTGCAGCCACAAGGGCTGCTTGAACTTCTGTTCCCATACTCAGGCCGCATCGTCCGTTTGTTCGAACAAACAATTCGAACACGTACGTTTCCGCGCTCGAAGTTGGGACTCAGGTCAAATCTCCAATCTCTCACCAGGGCAAAACACCATGGCATTTCTAACCGGAAAAACGGCGCTCGTCACCGGTGGGTGCGGCACCGTCGGTCGCGAACTGGTTCGCCAGATTGTTTCTCAGAATCCTCGCGAAGTCCGCGTCATCGACAGTAACGAATCCGAGATCTTTTTCCTGGAGCAGGAGATCGATGCGCAGATCGCTGAAGAAAATCGTGAAGGTGTTACTGCCTTATGTCACGTGGGCGACATTCGCGATCCGGACCGCCTGAGCATGCTCTTCGAGGGCGTCGACGTGGTGTATCACCTTGCTGCGTTGAAACACGTGATTCTGTGCGAGAAGTCGCCATTCGACGCGACTCAAACGAATATCATCGGCGTCAAAAACGTTATTCAGGCGGCACTGAACAACAACGTCGAACGAGTGATTTTCACAAGTTCCGACAAGGGCGTGAACCCAACGAATGTACTGGGCACGTCGAAGCTGATGGGCGAGCGCCTGATCACAGCCGCCAACAGTCTGAAAATCAACAAACGCACCGTCTTCAGTTCCACTCGGTTTGGCAACGTACTGGGATCCAGGGGGTCCGTCGCAACGGTCTTCGAGCGTCAGATTGAAGCAGGCGGACCGGTCACGCTCACAGATTCAGAAATGACTCGGTTTGTCATGACACTGCAGCAGGCGTGCCGTCTGGTTCTGCAGGCGTCCGAACTTGCTCGCGGCGGCGAAGTCTTTGTGACAAAGATGCCCGTGATGCGAATTGAAGATCTGGCCAAAGTCATGATCTACCGACTGGCCCCTGGCCACGGGCATGCCCCCAGCGATATTGAACTTACAACAATCGGTTCCAAGGCGGGAGAAAAGTTCTATGAAGAACTGATGACCGACGAAGAAACTCGACGCACATGGGAACTGCCGGACATGTTTTCCGTACTGCCGGCGTTTCGCAGCGTGTATCAGGAAATCGATTACGACTATCCCGAAGTTCTGCGGCGTCAGGTGACGGAACCATACAACAGCGCAACCGGAAGCGTCATGTCCTTCCCGGAAATCGAAGAACTGCTGGAACTGTGTGGCATTCTTGAACCTGCCGAAAGCGAAGACGCAGACATTCGTCCGTTTGTCAGACGCGCTGCGTAGTCACGGGAGCCACTGCATGACATGGTCACCAGGATTCATCGGCATCGGCGCAGAAAAAAGCGCGACGACGTGGGCATGGACGGTACTCAACGAGCACCCATCGATTTGTATGAGTCAGCCGAAGGAGCTGAACTATTTCAACGACGACGAAAACTATCGTCGCGGCGAATCGTGGTATCGAAAACATTTTGCTGACAGCACGCCCTGCGCGGGTGAGATTTCGCCGCTGTATATGGATGACGGACGAGTTGCCGGGCGAATCCGGGAAACATACCCAGACACGAACATTCTGGTGATGCTGCGAAATCCGTTTGATCGAGCAATGTCGCATCTGTTCCACGATGCATCCGTCGTGTACGGCAAAGTTGCGGACCTGACCGTTGAAGATCTGCGGGCACTTGTGCAGAAAGATCCAAAGTACGTGCGCCGCAGTCGGTACGCACAGGCTCTGCAACCCTTTCTGGACACGTTTCCCCCTGAGCAGGTCGGCGTATTTTTCTTTGACGACGTGACAAACGACGGACTGTGTCTGGCTCAGCGCCTGAACGAATTCGTGGGTGTATCCTCCGATTTCGTGCCGCAGCAATTCAATCAGAAGGTGAATGATTCCCAGGATCTGCGGTCCGCCAGCCTGGTAAAATTCATCATGTCCACATCACGGGCAGTGAAGTCATTTCCACCGACTCGAAGGGCCATGAACTGGGTTTACCGTCGCACACAGATCCGGGAAAAAGTCATCCGACTGTTGATGGTCGATCGCGGGCGACCGGAAATCACGTTCGAAGACGTTTTCAGCGAAGATGATTCTGAGCTGCTGTCTGACGACATGCGCACATTGAATGCAGTATTGCCGAACGGACTGCCGGCGGCATGGCTGCAGTCGCTCCATTCGTCGGAACCATTAACTCACTCATCACATAGAATAGCGGCATAGAAACCGAACGACTCCCCGACATGCACTCCACTTCCGTCATTGACAGTACTCTTCGCGCCCCGCTCGCTTATGCGCCACAGCGGTCCGTGGCGTATGCGGAAGTCATCAAGGGAGTCATCCTGTCGGCAGCCTATCTTGCATTCGCCCGACTGGGCGTGCAGACTCGATACGATGGCCCGATGTTCGCCGTGGCAGCCGCCCTGATTTTTCCGCAGTGGCGTGCGTGTCTGCTGCTGCTGGTGCTGTCCGTGCAGGATGCACCAGGCCAGGTGGTGCCCTTTGACTACCTCGGCGTCGCAGGAATCTCTGCACTCATGATTCTGACTGCCGCCCTTCAGCGGCTTGGCGCACCGTTGTCCGTGGAAACGAAAGAGTTTCGCGGCCTGCTGCGACTGGGACTGGTGCTTGTTGTGTACGGAATCTTCAGTTCCGCCGTTCAGCAGCACTTCGGTCTGCATCAGCAGTCACCAGCGCGGCCATACGCGATCATTGGGTGTCTGATGGCGATGATGATGGTGACCGGATACCTGGCTCACCGCGAGTTGTCCGCCGATCCGCTTTCGTCCGTGCGTGTTCAGACAGTGACGGTCTGCATACTGGCACATATTTTCCTGATTGCCGGCCTGCAGGTCTTTTTGGGACCCATGTTCGGTGCGTCGCCGCAGGGTGCTGAAGAAATGCGGCAGCTGTTTCAGATGATGGATGGTGGTTCACGAGGTATGCCGCGACTGACCGGACCGTTTCTGTCTCCTAATATCCTGGCGTCAGCACCGGGATTGTTCATGCTGATTATGCTGAGATACAAGAAGACCCCGAACATATCGCCACAGTTCATTGCCTGCTTCTTTGTCATTGGCATGACCGCCGCGGTTCTTGGTGGAGCACGGACGATGTTTGTGTTCTATCTTGTGAGCACAGCCGCGATGACATGGACACTTTCGCCTCGCTACACCATTCTCGCCACTGTACTTCTGGCCCCCCTGATCATCCTGATGGACATCCCGTGGGGTGACCTGCTGGTGATGATCAGACTGAAGAATCTGCAGAGTCTTGGAGTCCGCGGCGAACTCTGGCAGGCCACACTGCAGTATATGGACACGGGGGACTGGTTGTTCGGCTATGGCCTGACGCACTTTCCCGTCTTCGTGAAAACAGTGCTGGGCTACTACGGATCAGATCCGCACAACTGGATTCTGTCGGCGGCCGGTATGTTTGGCGTTCTGGGGCTGTTGTTCTATGCCGTGCTGATCCGCAAACTGGTCAGGAAAAGTTTTTCGTTCGACAAGAAAGAGCGGGCGATCGCCGCCTGTCTGCTGCTGTTCTTTATTGGACGCGAGTTCGGTAACACTCAGTACCTGTTGAATAATAATCCGCTGTGCTGTCTGTACTGGATTTCGATTTCGCTGGTCTTCTTCAGATCGCCGGATCCGAACGCTGACGAACAGGCGGTCTGACATGAAAATGCCTGGGCGCTTCGGCCGAAACGTGATCAGCAATGCGGGCGGAAACGCCATCCATGGCGGCCTGCAGATTGTCCTGTTGTTCGTCCTGTTTCAGCTGCTGGACGACACTGGGTGTGCAGCCTTCATCACGGCGACGTACCTGATCGGTCTGCTGGAAATGGCGTCGGACTTCGGCGGACGGCTGTGGGGTGTGCGCGAATTTTCAGTTTCCGCAACGCCGCGGTCCGTGCTGTCTCAGGCGGTTCGGTGCAAACTGTTCTACACGCTGACTTCCGCAGTCCTTTTGTGGCTGCTGCCTCGTAACACACTTTCGGCCACCGGATTCATGCTCAGCGTTCTGGTCGCGGCAACTCAGCCAGGCACTGATCCGTTTCTCTGGTTCCTGCGAGCGAAAGAACGGCTTGATGCAGAAGCCGTTGTTGTGCTCTTTTCCCGCGTGGTCATGGCAGTGGGCATGATTGCGGCCGCCCTGCTGGGATTTCACCTGACAACATTGTTGCTCATCTGGCTGACCTGCAACATGTTAAGAATACTGATCGAATCGCGACTGAAAATTGTTCAGCCATTGTTCGAAGGCGGTGTCACTGCAGATACTCGACCATTAAGTACGCTTGGCAAGACCATCACAGCGACATTTCCAGTGGGTGCCGGTCTGGTCCTTGTCTGCCTGTTTCAGCGGGCCACTCCGTTTCTGCTGGAAGCGTTTGCGACGCCACATGACATCAAGATCTACGGCACGGCGTTCAAGCTGGTCAACACGTCCGGGCTGATTGCGACGGGCGTATTTGTGTCGTCCTTTGCGTTACTGGCCAAGGCCATCGAATCGAACGATCTGAATGCGATCAAAGCCGTCGTCCGCCGCAAACTGATGCTGGTCACGATCGTCTTTGTGCCGGTGTGCCTGCTGGGGATCCTGTTTTCCGTGCCGGTGTCAGGAATCTTCGCCCATCGTGGTCTCGACGAAGTGGCTCAAATCACGGTTCTGTTGATGCCCGGACTGTATCTATCGTGCATCAACATGGGACTTAAGTACACGCTGAACGCCTACTCACTGAACTGGCACGACGTTGCCGCCGTCGCCCTGGGCCTCACTGTCCTCACCCTGGCAACAGTCTTTCGCGGAAGTCTGTCGTGGCAGGTGGCCGCTGCACTGGCATGGGGATTGGGCGAAACCACGCTGCTGGTCGCGCGGCTGAGTCTTCTGTGGCAGCAACGCAAGCATCGAGGCGTCCCGGTGGGTGTGATTCTGGGATCCGTGGCGGCGTTGATGCTGATCATTGTCGTGAGTCGCTGACAAAGGATGACCAACATGACGAAATGTGTGAAAACAGAATGTCCCGTCTGTGGACCGGCATCCAGAACATCGGTCGGCGAGTGCCACAATCTGCCCATCGTGCGCTGCGATGTCTGTCAACTGATGTTTGTCGGCAAATGCAGCACGGTCGATGAAACAGAGGAATTTTTTCGGAACGAACACGTCGATGCCGAAGAAACGACTCAACTGCATTATGTGAGCTACCGCAGTGACAGCCTGCAGCGTGAGGCCGCCATGGTGCAGCGGCTCGTACCAAATGGTGGTCGATTGCTGGACGTTGGTACGGCATCCGGTTACTTCCTTAAAGAATTTCAAGGCGCCGAAGGCTGGAACGTGGAAGGCGTCGAACCATCAGCGGTCTCCACAAATTTCGCTCGTGATCAGTTTGGGCTCAACGTACATCAGGGTTATCTGCCGGAGCAGAATTACCCCACACAGACGTTCGATGTCGTCACGTCACTGGACGCATTCAACTGTCACCGCACTCCCAACGAGGATCTTGCCGAGATCTTTCGCGTTCTCAAACCCGGCGGCGTTTTCGCCCTCGAAGTGCCCGGGCAGAACTATCGTATGCTGACCGGTTCCGGAATGCTGTGCCGACTGTTATTCGGCGTGTCACTGCGGCTGAACGCCGGCGTGAACTTCTACTTTTACACGACATCTTCATTAGTCGCGATGGCTTCCCGGGCCGGCCTTGAAATGGTCGAATCACACCCCGAAGCCATGCCGTCTCATGGCAGTCTGCCAGCACGTGAGCTGAAAACCGCGTATTTCCACGCGACGTCTCTGCTGTATCGCATAACGTCCGGAAAGATTCATTACGCTCCGAAAGAGTTTCTGATCTTTCGCAAACCCCTGTCTGCTGCTGACGCGGACAGCAGCGGCAACGTATCAGGCGTCGCACAGAAACATGCTGCGTAAACGACAGGAAGGGTCGTACCTACGACAGCGAACTCCGTGTTTTCAAACCCTGCTCTGATTTCGACGTATCCTGGCGGCCGAACGGTGTGCCGCTACTGAGCTTTGGGCTTCGTCGGCTTTTTGTTCTTGTCTGATGAGTACTGATCGTTATTCAGTGGAACACGACGAGGCGTTGGCTCAGGAGGTTCAACTCCGGCGCCACGCATGGCGCGATGCACTGCCGTGATGGTCGCGGCAGCAGGCTTGAAATTACCCGGCCGATGACCTTCGGCGATCAGCAGTGGAGTCCAGCCGTACGCATTCTTGTTGTTCCAGATTTCGATGTCTGCTCCATGAGCAGCCAGAAAAGCGACCATCTTCGGCAGACTCCCGTACGTCGCACCGTGCATCGCGGTTTCGCCATTGTCGTCAACAGCGTTGATGTCCGCTCCCAGTTTTAACAGCAGCTGCACTGCAGCGAGTGACTCGTCTTCTGTTCCGGCTTCTTCCCCTGGTGCATGAGTACCAATGCCGGCTGCGGCCAGCAGCGGGGGACAGTTGTCGTCGTTTGTCAGCGTCGGATCAGCCCCCAGCTCCAAAAGTAGTTTCATCAGCGGCACATCTGCGGTGTCGCTGGCAAAGAAAAACGGTGTGGCCCCCTTGTGATTCAGCTTTCCGCGAACTGATCGCCCCCGTTTCAGCCGAGCATTCACATCCGCACCGTGTTCAACCGACTTTCTGACAAACTGCAGGATGGTCACGTCGCCGGACCCAATGGGAGCAGGTTCGCCGTCGATACCATCCCCAAGATTCGGCTTGCGAACCCATGACACGACATGCAGCGGTGTGAATCCGGACCGCTGATCGTTTGCGTCGGCGCCAGCTTCCAGCAGATGGACGGCCAGTTCGAAGTGGCCGTTCTCGACAGCCAGCAGCAGTGGGCTGGTGCCCTTGCGGGGGACTCGGCCACCTTTCGATTCAGGCTGCATGGTGCCGTTCACGGCGACACCGGCGGCCAGCAGCACATCAACGGCATCGACACGGCCTTCGCGCACAGCAAAGAACAGCGGCGAGAATCCGGATTTCAATGTCGTGTGAATATCGGCACCGGCTGCGATCAACGCCGACACGACGTCAGCATGGCCTTCGGCCGCCGCCCACATGATGGCCGTCTGCTGCTTTCGCTCCGTCGCATTCACAGCGGCATCATGGGCGAGCAGCGCTTCGACCGGACCAAATGCACCTGTCCGGGCCGCCGTCATCAGAGCCGTTTCTCCTCCGGGCAAAGACGAATTCGCGTTGGCACCGGACTTCAGCAGTTTCCTTACCAGCACAGAGTTACCGTTGGTACATGCCAGCGACAGAGCTGTGGCCCCGTAGCGATTTTTCGCAGCGACGTCAGCTCCACTGCCAATCAGATGCACGGCCGTCTTTGTATTGTCGTGCCATGCCGCCCAGTGAAGTGCGGTCATGCCGTCAACCTGCGCCACGTTCACATCCGCATCGTGCTGCAGCAGCGTGCCGACCTGGTCCCAGTCCGCTCGTTCCGCAGCATCCGCCAGCAGCGAATCAGACGCGTGAGCGATCGAGCTGAGGACGCTCAGCAATACAGTCAAACCAGCAGCAGCGATGTGTTGCGTGACTGTCATGTTCCAATTGGCTCTCATCACGCTTAGATAGAAAGAGTTTCGAATAGTTCGTCAACCTGCCCGTGACTGTCTGCAAAAGACTCCAGCGGCACGCCGACTTTGTTCAACAGAGTCAGGTGCAGGTTCGCCAGCGGTGTCGGCTTTTCAAACCGAATGTGCCGTCCGCTGCGCATGTTCCCCGCCGCTCCGCCCGCGACAAGAATTGGCAGATTCTGATGATCGTGCACGTTGGGATTGCCCATGCCGCTGCCGTACAGATACAGAGAATGGTCCAGCAAAGAGCCACCAGCTTCCGGCGTTGCCTGCATCTTCTGAACAAAATCAGCGAACAACGAAACGTGAAAGCGATTGATTCTCGCGACCTTGGCGACCTTCTCCGGATCATTGCCGTGATGAGTCAGCGGATGGTGAGAATCGGACACCCCGATTTCAGGATACGTGCGGTTGCTGGTTTCGCGGGCCAGCTGAAACGTAATGACGCGAGTGACGTCGCCCTGAAATGCCAGCAACTGCAGATCGAACATCAGTCGAGCGTGATCGGCATAGGCGGCGGGCACACCGGCCGGACGATCCAGATCCGGCAGTGGATTATCACGTGACGCAGTTTCGGACTGCTGAATTCTTCGTTCCACTTCCCGCACACTGTCCAGGTATTCGCTGATTTTTTCGCGATCACCGGGTCCCAGCGTATTTTTCAGCCGGGCAATTTCCTTACTGACGGAATCAAGCAAACTCGCGCGCTTCTTCAGTGCCGCGCGACGTTCTGCGGGACTGCCGCCTTCACCAAACAGATTTTCAAAGACAATGCGAGGATGAGCTTCCGACGGCAGCGGCGTGGTCGGCGATGACCATGACAGATTGTTTTGGTACACACAGGCATAACCGTTGTCGCACTGACCGACCGTGGCAATCAAATCCATCGACATCTCAAGTGATGGCAGCTGAGTCGTCTGACCGATCTTCTGTGCGGCGATCTGATCGACGGTGGTGCCCAGAAAATAATCCGTGCTTTCCGTGCGTCTGGCTGTGGCGCAGCTCAGGAACGCCGAATTGGACGTGGCATGAGTTCCCGGATATGCGTTTTTGAGTTCCAGGCCGCTGATCGCAGTCACATGCTGACGGATCGGTTCCAGTGGACTGAGCGTCGGTGAAAGTTGGCTGAGATCGTCACCGGGCAGGGCCCAGCGCGTGGCGTCGCAGCCCATCGGCATGTAGACGTATCCCAGCCGACGCAGCCGGCTGGGACTGGCAGGAGTGTCGGCCAGCGCTGTCATGGCGGGAACCATCGCATCCAGCAACGGCAGCGCAATGGCGGTGCCCATTCCCCGGAGCATGGTTCTGCGTGACAGCGCCTTTTTCGAAAGGATCATTCTGCAGACCTCATCTGAAACGGTGTGCTGTTTACGATACCTGTGATCAGCGACGAAAACCGAAAATCTTCCGTCCTAGCGTCTTTGACAACACGGCGAACGGCGGCAGCATCGTGATAGTCCAGGCCCCGACCCAAAGCGTAGGTCAGTAGCTTCTCCGTGAGTGTACCAGCGAACAGCTCAGGCCGCTGCAACAATCCCTGCTCCAGACCCTCCACACCATTGAATTTGCTGCCGTCCGGCAGACCCCCGGACGCATCGACCGCCAGTCCCTCTTCCAGATTCCGCCAGCGACCGATCGCGTCATAGTTTTCCAATGCAAATCCCACGGGGTCCATCACGTCGTGGCAACCTGCGCAATTGGGATCGGCACGGTGCTGAGCCAGTCTCCGGCGTACGGAAAGCGTGGACGACACGGTGTTGTCTTTCAGTGCCGGCACATCGTCCGGAGGAGGCGGGGGCGCATTACCAAGCAGATTCTTCAAAATCCAATGACCACGAATCACGGGTGACGTGCGCGTCGCATAGGACGTGACCGTCAGAATGCTGGCTTGACGCAGCAGGCCGCCACGGTGACTGTCCGTGCCCAGCGCCACTCGCCGAAAACGACTGCCGTGAATGTGCCGAATTCCATAGTGCCGCGCCAGTCGTTCGTTCAGGTAGGTATGATCTGCCTGCAGCAAATCAAGTACGCTGCGATCTTCCCGCATGATGCTGTCAAAAAACAATTCCGTCTCTGTCCGCATGGCCTGCCGCAGGTTGTCGTCGAAGTCTGGAAAACGACGCATGTCCGGATTCGCGGATTCCAGGTTTCGCAGATACAGCCATTGCCCAACAAAATTCGTGACCAGCGCCTGTGAACGCTCGTCAATCAGCATCCGTCGCACCTGTTGTTCCAGAACATCTGGTTGACTGAGCGTACCGCTGTCTGCCAGATTCAGAAGTTCTTTGTCTGGAATGCTGCTCCACAGAAAAAACGACAGTCGCGATGCCAGCGCCACATCGCTGATACGGTATGGCTTGCTCGCGGACATGTTTGGCGGATCGCGTTCGATACGAAAAAGAAACTGAGGACTGACGAGCACGAACGCCAGCGCTGATTCAATTCCCGAATCGAAATCTCCGTCGGCGCGCCCCTGCCGAAAAAACTCCAGCGGCTGAATCATATCCTCGTCGTGAATCGGTCGCCGCCATGCACGATGCATCACTGCCGCAACAATCTTCTTTGCGCACGCTTCCTCTTCGCCAGGGCTTTCCGGTCGGCAAATGAAAATTCGCCGACGGCTGCGGGTATCACCCGGACCGGTCGCATCGTAGGGGCCAGTGATCGAGACCTGATACACGGCCGGGCTGATCCGCGGGTGGCGGTGCATGTTGAAATGAGCCTGGTACGGCTGACGTACTGTCTCCAACAGCGAACCGGATGTTTTGAGGAATGTCACGCCCAGTTGATGTGTCCCTGCCTGCACCAGCGCACGTGCTGAAAAATGACTATCCACACGACTGTGGTCGTTCCTGTCCGCAGGTGGTTTCACCGTGAACAGTCCGGCGCGGCTTCTGTCAATCAGAATTTCCAGTTCGTGCTGACCACGCAGACCTTCCACGTGCTCGTTACGGTCACGAGCCAGGCGGACGGTGATTTCGTATTCGCCGTCCTGCGGGAACGTGTAATGAATCAGGGCTCCACCGCGCGTACCGATCGGCAGACCGGCGACATGATCTTCCTGGGTAATATCCGGTCGAACCCGAATCGTGTCGCCGCCCGGTCCCCGCCCTGCCCCACCTACGGCAAGGCGACTGATCTTCTGAGCCGCGGACACGTATCGATTCAGCAGCGACGGTGAAAGGTCTGCCACAGTGATGTTGTCGAAACCATGGCTCGATTCATCCTTCGGCAGCAGTGTCGTGGCATCAATCTCCAGCGACAACAGATCTCGAACAGCGTTTTGGTACTCGATTCGCGTCAGCCGCCGAAACGTGCCCGTACGGCCCGGCCACGGCTGCTCCGCAGCGATCCTATCCAACGACGATTCCAGTGACTTCAGCGCCAGGTCATAGGTTGCTTCATCCGGACGCGGAGCATCACCGGGTGGCATCTGTCGAGAGCTCAGCTTACGTACGACGTTTTCCCAGACCTCGCGGTTCTGTGCCACACCCTGCGCTATGACCGATTTGAGATCCAAACCGCCTCTGCGTTCCGTGTTGTTGTGGCAATCAAGGCAGGATGTCTGCACCAGATTCCTGACGGGCAATTCCAGTTTTCCGTTGACGCTGGACGCCTCACCCGCATGAACAAGGCCGCTCAGAAAGCAGATTCCGAATGGCATGACGAACAACTGACGAAACATGCTGGTGGCCTTCAGCGACGGAAACTCGACACGTCCTCATTGTAAGCATACCGGCTCGAATCCGATTAGCCAAAGGCCCGCTATAAGTGATCGAAGCTGGTGTCAGCCATTGGCGTATAGTCTTCGAATCGCATGTATTCCTTGCGCCACGTCAAACGAACAAGTCCGGTAGGACCACTGCGATGTTTGGCAACGATGATCTCTGCTTCGCCGGGACGGTCTTCCGGGTCATACTGATCGGGACGATGCAGGAACATGACCATGTCTGCGTCCTGTTCAATCGCTCCACTTTCTCGCAGGTCCGCCAGTCGCGGACGTTTGTCTTCGCGAAGTTCGACACCGCGATTCAACTGGGCCAGAGCAATGACGGGGACGCGTAGTTCTTTAGCCAGAAACTTCAGACGACGTGAAATGCCGGCAATCTGTTGTTCGCGGGGAGCATTCTTGTCTTCAGGTTCCACCAGCTGCAGATAGTCGATGATGATCACACCCAGCGGACTTTTGCGATGCAGCCGACGAGCGAGGGCGGCAATCTGACCAATTGTGCGGCCGGGCTTGTCGTCGATGAACATCGGCAATCGCGCCAGTTCATCAGACGCGACCATCAGCTTGTCACGCTGTTCGGCGCTCAGATTTCCGGCACGCAGATCGTGACCATTGACCTTGGCAACAATACACAAAAATCGTTCCGCCAATTCCAGATTGGACTGTTCCAGACTGAACAGTAGGACACCCTTGTCATCCTTCCGAGCAATGGCTTCAGCCATGTTACAGACGAAGGCCGTCTTGCCCATACTCGGCCTGGCCGCCAATACAATCATCTCTGTGGGCTGCAGTCCGGTGGTCTGTGCATCCAGATCCGTGAAGCCCGTGGTGACTCCGGAAACATCACCCTCGCTGTTCATGCGCTCATCGATTCTGTGGAACGCATCCATCAGAATGTCGCCAATCGCGATGTTGGCGGATCCTTCCTGTTCTTCCACGATGCTGAAAATCTGCCGCTCTGCGCTCTGCAGCAGGTCTTCGATATCTGTCGCCAGCTCGTAGCTTTGTGCCAGGATTTCCGTGCACGCGTAAATCAGCGTGCGCTGCATCCATTTTTGCCGGACAATGTTCGAGTAGTAACGAACATGGGCGGCATGAGGAACGGCTTCCAGAATTTCCGCCAGGTAAGCGGCGCCCCCAACGTCATCCAGTTCGTCGCGGCGCACGAGTTCTTCGGCCAGAGTGATGCCGTCAATGCCGCGAACGTTGTTCTCATAAAGATCACGAATGGCCGCGTAAATCTTCTGGTGCCCGTCACTATAAAAGTGATCAGGCTTCAATATTTCGCCGACATCGTCAATCGCTTCATTCAGCAGCAGAATGCTGCCCAGCACGCCGCGCTCAGCGTCAAGATTCTGAGGCGGGACTCGAAGTGTTTCCTGTGCCATGTTCCTGCCCGAACCTAACGCGGCACAGCCGCGACCAAAATCGAACTACCGTCGAAAATCAACTGGTCCGCTCTCGTCGGATGCTGAAATGTTCGCGACGCGGATCATACGCTTCCGAATGACGCTAAAAAATCCTCAGGCAGATAGTCCCTGCCTGAGGATTAGAAATGTTCGTCTGCTGTGCGACGGGAGCGCGCCGCATGGAAAATCATACGCCGCCAGCGGCAGGAACAACCCAGACCTTGACCTCGGTCTGGACCTTCTCATGAAGCTTCAGCTTGACAGTGTACATACCCAGTTCCTTGATCGCACCTTCAAGACGAACGTGGTCCGCTTCGATCTTGTGACCAGCCGCCTTGAGAGCATCACTGATGTCTTTAGCTACGACGGAGCCGTACAAAGCGTTGTCCGGTGTGGCGTTCGCTTCGATAGTCGCACTGTACTTGCTGACCGCGTCTGCAATCTTTGCAAGATCGCGAATTCGGCTGGATTCGATGGCCTTCAGCTTCTCTTTATGAAGCTCCACCATCTTCTTGTTTTCCTCACTGGCCACTGTGGCCACACCGTGAGGCAGCAGGTAGTTGCGAGCGTACCCTGGCTTCACTTTGACAATTTCGCCTCGTTTGCCGAGGTTTTCCACGTCATGAACCAGGAGCACTTGTGCCGAACTGTTTGTGGAACCGGCGACGCCGCGCGGTCGAGTTGTGTGAACCATGATCAGAATCCTTGATTTATCCAGCATCGGGACACGTTGTTGTGCCCGAAGTTTATGTTGTATGCTTAGAAGGGCACTTCGTCGTCGGACGGAGCTTTGGGTACGTCGTCGTAAAACGCCTGGTCCGGAGCACGGGAAGGTGTGGACGCCGCCGCTGGCTCGGATGGAGACGAACTCTGAGCAGCAGGCCTGCTACCGCCACTTTGTCCGCCGCCTTCACCGCGACTGCCCAGCAGTTGAAGCGTATCGCCAACAACCTTGAGCTTTGATCGTTTCTTCCCGGTTTCCTTGTCTTCCCACTGATCCAGTTGCAGTCGACCTTCGATCAGACAGGGTCTGCCTTTGGACAAATATTCACCGGCGATTTCGGCAGTCCGTCCCCACAGAGTCACCTCCACGAAAGTCGTCTCTTCTTTGCGTTCATTCGACGAACGATCTGTCCACTGACGATTGACCGCCAAACTCACATCGGTCACTGCTGTACCACCTGTTGTATAGCGGACCTCGGGGTCGCGCGTCAGGTTTCCGACCAGAATGACTTTGTTGAACGAGGCCATGATCGACTCCGTAGCAGGTGAGACTCGAACGCAAATTAATAGGCAACATGCCTCAGACGTGACGAGCTTACGCCCGAAACTGAGGCTCTGACCCCGCTGGTCAGTAAACCGACTCAATCACAAGATATTTCGACTTGAATAAACTCTATTCGGCCGCAGCTTCGGCAACGGCTTCCTTAGCTGCCGCAGGCTCGCTCTTGGCCTCTGCCGCAGGTTCTTCCTTAGTTTCTCCGGTCAGTGCATCCACCATGGCGTTAAAAAGCTGAGGAGTGTGCTTGATCACCAAATGCCGAATGACAACGTCACTCAAATGGCACTGGCGTTTCACCACTTCCATACCAGCACCTGGCATGCGGAAACAAGCAAGATAGTGCAGCCCCTTACGATGCCCGCTGACTTCATAAGCCAACTTCCCATCCTGCCACGGGCGTTGAGCAACAACGGTTGCTCCCGCACGTTCAAGAATCGCCATGATGGCTCCCGAAGTCCCGTCAGGATCGTTGGCATACTTGGCACTGTTGACCAGAAACATACCTTCGTACAGGTTCTCTTTTACCGTTTTGGCTTCTGCGACTGACACAGGCACAGTACTCCCAGATGTGTTTTAAACTTGGCTTCGAAGCACGGACGAATACTGTTCGCCGTCTGGATTAACGCAATTATCTCAACTCAACCCCGAACATTCCCGCTCGGGAAGACTCAGTCTTTTGTTACCTGCTTATTGAACTCCGCCATGGTCGGCTCAATTCCTTCGGTGATCCAATTCTCCACGGAATCTGCCGCTCGCACGACAGCATGTTCGATGTCTTCTTCTTCGTTCTCACGAAAACGACCCAGCACCCAGCGCGTGACATCCATTCGCCCAGGCGGCCTCCCCACGCCAATTCGCAGTCGAGGAAAGTCCTGGTACCCCAGACGCTGAATAATATCATTCAGCCCCTTCTGGCCTCCTGCCGAGCCGGAGGGTCGCCAGCGAAGACGGCCCGTCGGCAGATTCATGTCATCACATATAACTACGATATCAGCAGGTTCGGGCTGATAAAACCGAACAAACTGCCACACTGATTCGCCACTTCCGTTCATGAACGTCTGTGGGGCGATCAGGAGAATCTTTTCACTATGAATCAGGATGTCCTGATATTCGCCCTGAAACTTTGCCTGCGGCTGACCGACGCCATAACGTCTGGCCAGTTCGCCCAAAACGTCGAAGCCGACATTGTGCCGGGTGCCAACGTATTTTGAACCAGGGTTTCCAAGACCAATTACGAGTTTCACGATTCGGCCGTCTTCGACGGATTAATACAAGCAATCACCCGACACTGAAAACGACGTTCAATCATAAACTACACACGCGGCAATCCCGCGACATACTACAAATCACTGTTCAAAACTGGATGATCCATTTCGTCACCACTTAAACAACGCAAGAAATGGACGAAGCTTCAGCAAAAACTCTATTCACTCGCTGAAGCAGACTTCTTTGGATCAAACAGCTCCACTACTAATGTATCCGACGCTGTGTCGATTTTCACAGTATCCGGCGCCTCCAAGTCACCCACACTCACAGAATCACCCACTTTAAGCGACGCGACACGGACAGTGATATTTTTCGGCACCCTGATTTCGGGACACGTTACCGTCACCTTCTTTTCAAGCTGCCGCAGCTGTCCGCCGTCTTTCAGGCCGATAGGCTCTCCTCGGACGACAAGCGGGACTTCAACAGTCGTTATTGCCTCCGGATCGACTCGCAGCAGATCCACGTGTTTCACGTAAGTGCTGTAAATATCCCACTGCAACTCTCGAACGACAGCTTTTTCGACCGAACCATCAACCGCCACGTCCACTACACGTGACCCAGCAGCGACCATTTTTTCAATATCTTCAGCCAAAATGCTGACGTTCACGGAGTCCTTTTGGAATCCATACAGATTTGCAGGCACGCGTCCCTGCTTTCGCAGTCGACGTGTGTTTGCAGAACCCAGAAGTTCGCGCTTTTCTGCTGACAGACGAATATCCTCCGCCATGTCTTTGTTTCCTGATCTAAATAGATATTCGAACGAGGTACCCCGAACGTGACATGTACCAGCTGTGGCACTATCAAGGGGCAATAAGGCTATGTTTTCGGCTGAAAATCGGGCATTCATCAGCCCGATATGCGCAGTTTGTGCCGCCCCGGAAAAAGCCGAAACGAGGAAGGATACCGAGGGAAAACCGGCTCTTCAACACCAATGCCAGGATTCCTTAAGATCGAGTCAGGAAGCTGACCGTAACGGTCAGATTTTGATTGTCACGGTGATGACTGAGCGGTTTGTGGAAATACCTGGCCCGTTCAGGCTCGCAGTGCGCACTCGGAGCAGGCCAGACAGCGTTTTTAGCAGCTATGAGTCAGCATAATCCGCTTTAAGCGTTGCCGCAGTGCTGTTCAGCATCTGCTCGAACATGGGCACACGTGAGTGTGCCTGACGCAATTGAATGCGGCAGAATGGCACGTGGGACGAACACAGCTGTAGATTTCCGCTGTTTGCCCGAATTCCGGGAACAGACAACGCATTGACACAACCTGGACGGCTCACCGATGGTCGCACACACTTTGCATAGACCACACCGCAGCGGGGTCATAGAATCTTCAGTCCAGTAAATTCGACTGAATGGGAATACTCGACGTTTCTCTTCTAATCGAATTTGAAAAAACATTCGGCTGATTTCGAATGATTCAGGGACAGCTCCGGCACGCACACCTTTGTCAACGAGACCTGCCATGCTGCGTCAGGCCCGGAAATCGTACCTCAAACGTGTTTCCCTGACAGGCATTCAGGTCGCAGGGGCAGTACAGCGTTTTACGCTGACTTGTGACCGCGAACGACGCTTTCCCGCCTGCCATGCGGGCTTTCCACGAGCCCGAACGTGCTACATATTTTCTAAAACTGCTCTAGTCACAGCGTTTCTGCTCACATCTGCCGCTGCGATGACCAGCGGTGCTGCTCCTGACGAATTGTCGGCAAAAACAGGAAGCGCAGTGGATTCAGATTTCGATTCTGCTGATCGCGTATTGCATGCCGCACAGAAGCTCATTTCCGATCGAAAAACGATTCTGACACTGCGTTCGCTGCGAGAACGACTGGCAGCCGGCCAACCCGACGGCCTTGATGATGATTTTTTCCGGCTGCAGAACGCGGACGCTTTCACAATGGTTCCGATGACGGCAGGCGGCACGACCTTTGTGCCGCTGTATCGCGCGATATTCGATTTGTTTCATTCGTTCCCGAAAGCGGACGCTCAGAGACTCATCGATTCACTTTCTTCAGTCGCGGACAGATCACTGCAGACCGCGATCAGTGATCGATCGATAACGGATCTGCCACGACTCATTCATCGATTTCCAGGAACCAACGCCTCCTTCGAGGCTCACCTGGTGATCGCAAAACTGCATCTCCTTCGCGGTAATCAACTTGCCGCGCGAGGATGGCTGACGGCGTTGACGCGACCACAGATCGATCACCCGGCTCGCCACGCTGCAGAACAAATCCTTCAGACCATCGACCAACACGACAGAACGTTACGCTCTGCCCGTCATCAGGCCTCGGCCAGGACCGATCAGCGGAGTGACAGGCCGCTGGGCCAATTAGTTGATTCTGCTCCACGACATTTTGCATGGCAATATCGACCTTTCGTCTCACCCGTTCTCAAGAAACAGATCACGGCTTTTCAAAACGCATGCTGGCACTCCGCGTTTTCACCTCAGACGACGTGGAATACGGTGGTTAACGAAAACGCACTCTTCCGAAAGACGCTGAGGGGCGTCGCGGCCATCGATCCGGCAACCGGCGACGCTCGCTGGCATTCCGGGCAGCTGCCGAATGTGGACGCTGAAATTACTGAAAGCTCCAGTAATTCCACGGCGTTTCGAGGACTGTCGTTTGATGTCAACGCGTTCCCAAAACTCGATGGTTCGCTGCTGGCCACAACATTCTGTCGCGACAGCGTAGTTGGCCGCCTCTCCGCAGATGATGAAAGGATTTATTTCGTCGCAGAGGAACCGCATAGACGGCCTGTAGCTCAGGTGAACAATTTGTTTCTCAGGCGTCTGACCACCAGCTCATTCTCCAGCACGAAACTGGTGGCACTTGAGAAAGTTTCGGGCCGTCGTGTCTGGACGGCAGGATCATCATCGCTGGCCGAACACTTTGGTCCAGGTCGAGCGGGCAGTTGGTTTGCCGGTCCCCCATTGGTTGCCGGGCGCCATCTGCTGAACACTTTCGAATGGAACGGTGAAGTTCACCTGGGTTGCTTTGCGTCAAACACAGGCGAGCTGCTCTGGAGTACGGTCATGGCGGTCCCGGATCAGACAATCGACAAGGATGCAGTGCGGCGGCAGTGGTCGGGAACACCGGAACGTCACGGTGGACTGATCTGGGTACCGACGACAACCGGAAACATTTGCTGCGTTGACGAATTGGCGCGGTCAGTCCTTTGGTCAACATCCGTCGAACGTGATGACCCGCAAAACCAGGCATCTTCGCTTGCGGGCCGCCGAGGCCGGTCCGCAATTTTCACGCGTCCCGCTTCTCTGCATGATCGCTGGGCTGACTCAGAACTGTTCTTTGCAGGTCGGCCGGCAGACGCAGAAGGTCCGCGCACCGAAACCGCACCGGACAGGAATGATTCGCAGGAACCAACAGTAAGGGACCGCCTGGTGGTGTTTTCTGAAAGATCACGCGACATTGTATTTGTGGACGCAAAAACGGGCACGATCGACAGGAGACTTTCAGCAGCCCCCGGCACAGTACGTGTTCATATTGACAGCGGACACATCGTCCTAGCAGAAAACAACAGCCTGCGCTGCCTGACATCTGCAAACGGATACGAATTATGGAACCGGCCTCTGACCTCGATCGGTGGCCGGCCAACAGGGCGTGGTGTGCTGCAGACTTCACTGCTGCGGATTCCAGTCAGCAACGGATCCATCGCGACGCTGGAAATGGAAACGGGCGACATCGTCGACCGTACGCCTTCGATCCTGCCAACTCGCGGATGGGGCCACCTGCAGGCCACGGGCACCGCACACAGCGACGATCTTTTATACGTCGCTCCTGATCGAGTGATGAAGCTCTCAAGACAACCTGCAGCTGCGGATGCCGATAACACGCTGGAACGTGCGCTGGGATTGATGTCGTCCGAACGATGGATGGAGGCAATTCAACTTACAGAGGACATCGTTGAGACGGACCCTGATTTTCGTGCCGCTCAGGAGGTCAGCTTTCAGTGTGCTCTGCAACTATGCCTCGTAAACCCCAAAGAGTTCCTGCCGAAGCTGCAGGCGTTAGCAAACACAGAGGAACAGGAAATTCATGTCAGGGTTTTGCAGGTCGCTCTGCAGCTGAAAGATAAACAGTATCGCGTGGCCGCTGATCGACTGACTGAGATCCTGCGACTCAGTCCCTCCACGCTGACAATGCCAACGCCGCAGATCCGGCGACAGGCCGATGCTTCGGCAGAAGCAAATACAAAGAACGGCCACCCGACAGCCATCCGCAGCCTTCACACATGGGCAACATCCGAATTCTCACGATTACTGGAGATCTCGCCCGACGCGCTGGCAGCGCTGACAGAGGGTGAAGCCGTTTCGGTGGCAGTAATGTTATCGATACACCATCCGTCGATTCGCGGCGTTTTGCATCAGCACATCAGAGATGCTGGTTCTGACGAAACAGCAATCCAGCTGCTGTGCCACAGTATCCATCTGGCAAAACAGACACCTGCGGCGCCTGACAGTGATCCATTTTCTGCTGAGCGGTCGTTGCTGAATACATGGATGACGGTCCGAAAAAAACGCCCCCCCCAGCAGGACGCCACACTTCGTGCCGCACAGGAATTGTTGCTGTCCACACTGATGCCTGAGCTTTCGGAAGGATTCATGGACGCCGAAACCAGCGTTCTATTCCGTGACACCGACGATCTGGACGAACAGTTTCGCGCCGCGATCACCTCTCGGTGTGCAGAATGGAAGGCTCAGCCGTTCGAAGCAATTCCTGTGACACAGACGCAGACGTTCATCCGCAACAGGACGGTGCTGTCCACGGTGGAACTGGATGACCCATTCCTGCGACGCTACGAATGGGCAGCAACATCGGGAGATTTCGGGCGCCTGCAGGCTCGCGACGTTCTTTCGACAGGCAATGAACAATGGTCCGTTCCCGGCAGACTTCAGGTTTACGGAGCGTATTCCAACCGTAGCGATTTGTTGCACAGAATGGGCAGTATCCTGTTGCTGCAGACCTACCGCGAGATCGTTGCGATATCTGTACTGGACCAGAAGATTCTGTGGCGCCGCTCGCTGACATCGACATCCGGCGTCCAACTGCCGTTCGCCGGAAACTTCAGACATTACGACGCCGATCGAAATCCGCTGCCGTCTCAAACAGCATACAGTTCGTTTCGAATCGTTGGCAGTGGTGATCGCTGGCTGTGTATCCTGCATGGTCAGGAAATTGAAATGCTGGATACGTTCACAGGTTCAGTGCTGTGGTCTGTGAAACTACCAACGTCTAACTCTTACGCTCGCGTTAAGGCCACTGACACGGTTGTCATCGCCGGACCAGCGGGCCACTCGGATGCATTCTGCTTCGACCGCCAAAGCGGCGAGAAAATCAAGATAAAAGATGCCGCTGATCTGGCAGCGCGAACAATTTGCAACACTGGAGATCTACTGGTTTGCTGGACTACGATCGATTCACAGGCGGGTGCGTCTCTGCAGTGGATTGATCCCGTCACAGGCAGTGTCAAATCCGAAGTATCTCTGGCCGACTTCCAGTGGTTTCAGTTTCTTGACGATCGAACACTGTGTGGCTTTAACGACAAATTCGAGATGTTCGTGGTCAATCTGAAGACACGAAAACAACAGAAGTGCTCTTTCCACGTCGCTGCCGACACATCGCAGGAAGACAGCAGAGCGAAAAACGGCAAAACCACAGAAGCTCTTCCACCAGAGACTCCGCTGTGGGACTCTCGCAACATGCAGGTCGCCGCTGACAGTCTGAACTTTTACGTTTCCAATCGCGTCGGACTTGCTGCCGGACCGTTTCGACAGCCGTCCGGACACAAGTTCACGAGATTCAGGTCCGGCCTGCGAGCCGTCAGCCGTCACGACGGCTCATTGCGCTGGTCGATTCGTGATGATCGTGTGTTGCTGGCGTCAACGGACCAGCCAGGCCTGCCAATTCTGGTGCTGGTGAACGATAGCCCCCTGGTTGCGAAGCCTTCTGCGCGCAACATGTTTCGAGCTTTTTCAAAACTGTCCGGCGATGAACTGTTCAAACAGTCGGTGCCATCGAAGCAAGGTCTGCGATATACATGGCTGGACTCTTCCGCGCCGAATTCCCTGGACATCGCCGTTCACGGAATGAGAGTTCGCGTGCGTAGCACGCCGGCAAATACGGTCGTGCCGTAATGTCACGCGACTTCGTGCTGTGACCGAACGATCGACATCGGCGGGTTTCCGCATGACGTAGATTCGACTGGCGACTGGCGAACCTGATCTACAAGTACTACGAGGATCAATAATGCGAATTGCGACCGGTGGCATTATTCACGAAACAAGCACGTGCGTGGACGCACCGACCACAATGGAGCAGTTCGAATATGACCGCGGAGTTATTCGTGGAGCAGACATTCTGGAGCGATTCCACGGAACAAACGTCTGCACAGGCGGCTTTATTGAAGGGGCAGCAAACAACAATTTTGAACTTGTACCATTGCTGCGCGCATCCGCGTTTCCCAATGGATTGGTTGTTCGCAAAGACTACGATGCCCTCAAGCAGGAGATGCTGGACCGACTGCGACAGGCGGAACGTGACGGGGGTCCTGTGGACGGAGCGTTACTGGACCTGCACGGTGCGATGGTGGTCGATGGAATTGATGATGGTGACGGTGACGTGATTGCGGCATTTCGAGAATACCTGGGGCCGGACCGTCCGATCGTCGTGACTCAGGACCTGCACGGCAATCATACCCAGGCTCGCGTGGCCGACGCAGATGCACTGGTCGGATTTGACACTTTCCCGCATGTCGACATGGCCGATCGAGGTGTTGAGGCGGCAGAAATCATTGCACGGACGGTGCGCGGAAAGATTCATCCGCGAATGGCGATCCATCAGCTGCCCATGTTCTGGAGTACTCCGTGCCAGGTCACAGCGCACCCGCCGATGGATGACGTGCTGAGGCAGGTGCATAAAATTGAAAAGCGTGCCGGCATCATCTGTGTCACCATCGCAACGGGCTTTCCATGGGCCGACGTACCGGAAGTCGGAAGTTCGGTGATGGTGTTGGCTGACGACGACGAACAGCTGGCTCAGCAAACCGCAGATGAACTTGGGAAGTGGATCTGGCAACGTCGGGAACGATGGTATTCACCGCCGCTCACAGTTCGTGCGGGACTGCAGCGTGGTGAAAAAGCCGGCCGGTACCCGATTATTCTTGCCGACCATACGGACAACACCGGCGGAGGATCGCCCGGCGATTCCACAGAAGTGCTGCAGACCTTTCTGGATCTGAAACTGCTGGATGCACTCATTTTGTATCTGGTCGACCATGAAGTTGCCGTACAGGCTCAGCAGTCGGGCGTCGGCAGCCGCATTCCCGTTCGCCTGGGCGGTAAATCCTCGCCGGTTCAGGGCCAGCCTGTACAGGCCGAAGCGGAAGTGATGGCCGTGTCCGACGGAGCGTTTGCTTATGACGGGCCCATGTTCGCAGGTCTGACCGGATCAATGGGTGCTTCGGCATGGATAAGAATCGACGGAGTCAACATCGTGGTTGTCACCGCCCGTGAACAACCGTTCGACATGGCCTTCGCCCGCTCGCTGGGTGTCGACTGTGCAAACATGAAATACATTGCGCTCAAGTCCGCCGCTCATTTCCGAGCCGCCTTCGAACCGATCGCTGGCAGCATTCACAACATTGATGCTGCCGGGATCCACACACACGATTTCAGCCAGTTGCCTTACAGCAAGCGAACTCGCGACATGTTTCCCGTGGAAATCAAACCACATCAGCGTTAACAGCAAAGTCGTCCGAACCCGACAGAATACTCGGAGCACGCAATGAAAACCTGGCTGATCCCAGCAACATTCACCGGCGTATTTGCACTCAGCTCTGCATCGTGCTTCTCACAACAACAGACAGAGACGCTGGAAACGGCCGACAGCCTCTCACCACTGGACCAGCGTCCTCAACCCTGGCAGCGCCGGCCGAAAAAACATTGTCGTCAATGTCAGCAGCTAGGCTATGCAACCAGTCCGGATGGCATCAGGTGGACCGTCCGTGACAAGCCCCTGTATCGATCCGGTCGTTCGCCATCGATTATTCGGGAGGCACCTGATCGGTATCGCATGTGGATGGGATCGAAACCGGATTTCGACGTCGCCTCCGGCGGATTGTACGGAAACATCTACAAATTCCATTCAGTGGATGGAACATCATGGACACGCAGCGCACAACCTGTGCTTCGACCTGCGGCGCCGGCCCGCAGCGTTGTGTACCCGTTTGTGATTCGCGAAGGTGACACGTGGTACATTTGGCACGGATGTCATGTCGACGGCGGCCGGTTTGAGCTGTTTTGTGCTGCGTCAAAAGACGGCACGGATTGGAGCGTCGACCACAGTCGTCCGGCTTTCCCGGCTGCGGAAGGCAAACAGCGATTCGACAGTCGCTACACGTCGACGCCCTGCATTGTTCGTCTGCAGGATCGGCTGCTACTGTATTACTCGGCCCGCGACTGGCAGACGGAATACATCGACGGCTCCGGTAAGAAGCGTCGCGACGGCGCCGGAGTCTACTCCCACATCGGTGTGGCAGAATTGCTGCTGAAATGAGTGACGATGGCATCGTCCGCGATGCTGCAATACTTACCGCGGAGCACCTGGTGGTACGGCGCGGGTGCTCCGAAGTGCATCAGATACACCGGCCATCAGAAGGCTCGATAGAGCCCGAACCAGAATGCGCCGGTTTCGTTGGTGACTGAGTAACCGTATTCGGTGCGCACTGTCAGGTTCTCGACGAAGCTCAGCAGCGGAATCTGAAAGTACAGCCCTGCACCGACCGCGTGATCCACGCTTCCCTGGGCCTGCCCCATTAGATACGAACGCCCCACGTCATAGAACACAGCGCCATCCACCGATTTCAGAGCGGCGGTGTTATCCAGTACTTCGTAATCGACATCGCCAGCTACCGGAAAACGCCATTCCAGCGAACTCAGCCAGAATGCATTGCCTTCGGTCTGTGTAGCGCTGCGACCTCGAAAACGCCCCGGCCCGCCGAACCGGAAATGTTCACCGTTGTCAGACCAGCCGTACCCTCCGGCCAGTCGTGCGGCAAGTTTTGTTTCCGCCAACCAGCCTTCGGCACAGCACAACCGCTGCACGACACCCGTCTGTCCGGAGACACGACCGTAGTCGGCACCTCCGCTGAACGCACGCACACCCTGCTCGAAATTCGCATCCACGCGGAAACCACGATCCGGATTCCAGTACGGCATTTGCGAATCCGCATGAAAGTCAACGCCGAAGGCCCGGACGTTGTCGTACTGCTCAACACGAGGATCCGCCGAAATCGTGTTGTCCTCGTCCGGGAAAAAGTTGTCGCCAAATCGAGTGTACAGATCGATATAGCTCAGATTCGGATAGATCATGCTTGTGGAATAGTTCAGCACTCGCCGCAGCGCGATTCTTGCCTGGTGACCGGGGTCGTTCGCCACGGTGGAAAGTAACGCGTACTCGTACCGGCCCAGCAACTGCCAGTTGGCAGATGGCAGGTTGTAGACAATTGCGTCGATACCGGCTGACAGATGATCTGTGTTTCGCGATGCCGTCGCGGCGGTATAAGCAACGAATGGAGAAATGCGATAACGGTCGGATGACATAAACGACCCCCTCAAGCCGATTCGTCCGTCTCCATCAATGCCGAATCCAGCCACCATTCCGTGCTTTTGCCACGGCTGCATTAAAGAAGCTTCATCGACGGGAGTATAAAACGGGCTGACGCGAGCACTCCATTCGGGCTTCCATAAGTTATTGTACGGATCCGAATCCATCACCACGCCATCGGGATCGACCTGCACCTGTGCCGGTTCTTCGTCAGAGACCAGCGTTACCAGCCAGTCGTCGGCTGACAGCCTCTCGACATGCATACCATCCTGCTCCGCACCTGCAGCCTCGGACAGTGTTGCCAGTCGAAACGGACTGCTGCCGTCTTCGAAGCTCACTGCTACTTCCGCTGGCTCGTTGATTTCACCGGTCTGTGAAATCTTCGCCTGAGTTCGGTAGCCGGCGTCCGTTTCCGTGACGGTGACATCCTGCACGTTCCAGTCAGCGTTGCCTGACCCGTTCAGCCACTGACTGAAAAACGGTTCCCAGTCTTCTTTGGTGAAGTTTTCCAGTTCACGCTGATAGTCAGCAACTGTCAAAATTTGAAAACGGTATTTATGAAACAACTGTTTCATAAACGCAAAGAATCTGTCGCGGCCCATACGGTGCTGGATCATTCCGGTGATCCGCGAGCCGCGGTCATACACCAGAAAAAACAGATTGTGCAGGTAGCCCATTTCGTCCAGCGACCCTAACGATGCGCCATTGCCACCGCGTCCCCGATACAGTCCATATCCACTGTGAACCAGACTGCGATACTGCACATTCGGAAACTGAAACGGCCCGTATCCGGGGAACTCAAGCAACTCTGCGTTCTGACCGTACTTGTCTTCCATCTTCACCCGTGTAAACCACGTCACCAACCCCTCGTCCATCCACGGCTCGTGATAACCATCGGTGCCCACCGCCGAATACCACCACTGATGACAGATTTCATGACTGATCAGATGTTCGACATACCGAGAGGCGTATTTGGGAGTATCAAAGATGCGTTCATCAACCATCACCACGCCCGATGATTCGTTCCCGTTCCACCCAAAATAGGATTCGGTCAGTTCGAATTCTTTGTATGGGTAGGCCCCGAACCATTCACTGTAGATACGGATAGAATCCTCGGCCGTCTGCAACGCGACCGTGGCATGATCCTTGTGCTCCGGAAAGTACAGCACGCGGATAGGCACACCTTCGGAAACCGATGTCAGTTCATGAAATCGCCGACTGGCCACAATCGTGAAGTCCCTCAGTCCGTCGCCTCGGATTTTCAGAGTCTTATACCCATCGGCCCCGACGCTGCTGTTTGTTACGTGTCCGCCAGTGACAACTTTTTGGTCGGCAGGAAGTTTCAACGTAACATCGTAATGCCCCGCTTCGTTGTGCCATGGCTGATGCCACGGTGTGTAAGGAACCGGCCGCCATTCGTTCTGACGATACACAGCCAGCACAGGGTACCAGTTCAGCAGATTGGTGACGCCCTTGTGCTGCCCCAGCCGTCCCATGATCTGCGGGATATCGATCCAGTAACGCAGGCCGATCTGTACAGACTCGCCGGGGACGACCGGCCTGTTAAGAGTCAGATGCAAGTGCGTATCGTGTTCCTGGTCAAACCACCACGAAAGATTCTGGTCATCGGAAGTCGCTGACGTCAGATGAAATCGACGTCCCTGTTTGTCAACGCTGTATCGAGGATCAAGCCGCAGTGATTCGACCGTTCGCTCACCAGCCGCGATCATTTTCTCCGACAGCTTGTTGTTGGCAACAACCTGGAAGACCAGTTCTGCTGTCGCTTCATCGCCAGTGTTCGTCCAGACAACTTCCTGCGCGACAATCACGCGGCGCTGCTGAGGATGCAATTCGATATCCAGGGAATAGCGCGGCAGATTGATGTTCCTGACAGAAGCAGGATCCGGCACACGCGAAACAGATATCGCAGACGAGGGCGCAGGTACCGAACGCAACCGTTCGTCCGCGCGACTGCTCTGTACAACGAACAGTGAAACGAACACCAGAATCGGCCTACATCGAGTCGAGCAGCGGCACAGGCCACTAACGAATTTGTCGATTACTCCGATCATGTAAGATAGGTACTCCTTACCGCATCATTCATCACCACGACCAGTCGTTGGCGGAAATCTTCATTGCTCGTCATCGGTCAGAAAGTGATTCTGGTTGGGCCTAATCCCGCGCGAATGCGGACTGTTTGCAAGACACCTCGCAGACTGGCGTCAGCCACGCTGCAGGGTTCCAGGTCCGCGACGCTGCGTGCGCGGGATCACTTACAGTCGGAGCGTCAATAATCAGAAATCAGAGCGGCAGCGGCACAAACGGCCGGTTCCGGGGTCCCGATGAGAGGAACATCGAACCGCCTGGATTCGGGAGTGTCAGAGAATCAGAACTGACCGAAGGGACGTCCAACAGCGTTTTTCGCCAATTCCGAGTTCGTTTTCACCCGCAGATGAACATGTCGGCGGTATTCGCTGATCAGAGATGAGACGTGTGAGAGGATTCCGAAAATACACTTGAATTCAACGGCAGGCGACGATACCTTTCCGCACTCGCTGTCGACTCGCACGGAGTTTCCGCCAGCCAACAATTTTCCCCTGTAGCTCAGTTGGTAGAGCAGGCGGCTGTTAACCGCCTTGTCGTAGGTTCGAGTCCTACCGGGGGAGCTCGTTTCTTTTCTACGGAAAGAAACCACCGACCAGTTAACGCCCGGCGCCCTCCGATCGGCTGCCGG
>JAQWLN010000059.1 GCA_029247265.1 Fuerstiella sp. | reverse complement strand
TGTTGGTTTTCCCGCCAGTTCATCGTCCGATAGTTCTGAGAGACCATTCTGCTCGTTCGGCAATACGTTGGTACATGCGCGCTGCCCGGAGAATGGTTGCTGTTCGAGTTATCCCAATAGGCTGTGATCAATGAAGTCAGTCAGCGAAATGATTAGGTTTCTGAACCGCTGCTTCTCCAGCGACGTGCGAAGTCGACGCTCTGCCGCCCGTTCGGCAGAACGCATGGCCGGCCCTGAGACGATGGAAGCACGGCTATTGCTGGCGGCGGACCTCGGTGATGTTCTGTTCGACCCACTGGTGCTGGACCAAATCGAGGACGGGCACGTCATTGAGTCATACTTTGTCGCTTTCGATGCCCCCCAAAGTCAAGCCGCCCTCCAGCAACTCACGGGCGCGTCGGCCGTTACGGCGTCTCAGTTCGTGGAGAATGGTTATACCCTGGAGTTCGACCAGGACGTTACCGTCAACGCTGCCGCCGACGCATTTTCAGTGTTGCCGGGGTTTGAATATTTAAATCCCAACCTGGCGCTGAATTACTCTACGTTTGCAGTGCCTAACGACCCGCGATTCACTGATCAGTGGCATCTCAGGAACACAGGCCAGTCAGGTGGGACAGTCGGGGCGGATGCGAACATCGAAGGCGCATGGGACAATTACACCGGGCAGGGCGTCACCATTGGCATTATTGATGATGGCCTTCAGATTGACCATGAAGACCTGGTTGCAAACGTGAGAACGGATATCGATTTTGACTGGATCGGCAACGACAACGATCCCAGCCCGGGCTCTACAAATTTTCACGGAACAGCCGTTGCCGGGATCTCGGCTGCCAAAGGTGATAATGGGATTGGTGTCACTGGAGCGGCCTACAATGCTGAACTCGTCGGATTGCGGTTGATTGGCGGACCAATCACTGACCGTGACATTGCGGAGGCGTTGACCATCAATCCGGACGTGATTGATGTTTATAACAACAGCTGGGGTCCTGACATCGTTTCAGGTATTGCGCCCCTCGGTCCTCAGTCAACGGCGGCACTGCAGCAGGCAGCCACCACGGGACGGGGAGGTCTAGGCAGAATTCACGTATTCGCGGCGGGCAACGACGGAGCGCGGGAAGATGATGTCAATTACAACCAACTGGCCAACTCGCGGTTCACAATTGCAGTAGCGGCTCTCCTGGACACGGGGAGTCGTGCTTTGTACAGCAACCCCGGTGCTCCTGTGTTGGTTTCGGCGTACGCCGACCCTGTGACGACTACTGACATTGAAGGTGCAAATGGGTACCACGCGAGCAATTACACAAGCACATTTAACGGCACCTCCTCAGCCGCACCGTTGGTAACCGGCATTGTCGCATTGATGCTTGAAGCCAATCCCAATCTGACGTATCGAGACGTTCAGGAAATACTTGTTCATACATCGGAACGAGTTGACCCAGGTGACGCGGAATGGAGCCAGAACGGCGCCGGGTTGTGGGTGAATCGCAATTATGGTTTTGGCGGAATTGACGCCACAGCGGCTGTTAACGCCGCTGTGAGTCATGCATTGCTGGGACAGGAACTGTCCTTTTCGACGGGATTACAAGACGTTAGTCAGGCGATACCCGACGCTGGTGGCGCTTCTGTCGCACAAACAGTGAATGTTGCATCGTCTGATGCAATTTCGATCGAGCACGTTCAGGTCATCTTCAATGCGACGCACACGGCCAATGTCGGCCAACTGGACGTTGTATTGACGTCTCCGTCGGGAACGCAGTCGATTCTGGCGAAGACGCGGGGGGGAGAAGGTGCAACAGCCTACAGTGACTGGAGCTTTACATCAGCACGACACTGGGACGAATCGTCCGCAGGTGACTGGACTGTGACCGTCACTGACAATGTTGCGAATTCGACAGGGAATTTTGGCTCTTTCGAAATCAATTTTTTCGGCAGAGTGCTCGATCTTCCGCCGCCTGTCGCACCGAGGATCACTGCCCCTGTTGGCACGACCGGCGACACAACTCCCACAATCCAGTGGACGGCAGTCGCCAATGCTGCGACTTACAATCTGGAGTTGACGGACGCGACCGGCGCGAGTGTGACGTCTCAGCAGGCGCTGATCGGAACATCTTTCGCATCTCCATTGCTGGCCCAGGGAGACTATCAGGTTCGTGTGCAGGCAGTCAACGTCGAAGCCGAGGCCGGGCCATTCAGTCAGCCGGTATCATTTACGGTCGACGTACCGCTGTCAGCCGTCCCGACCATCAGCGGTCCAACCGGTACTGTCCAGGACCTGTCTCCGCTGGCGGAGTGGTCCCCCGAAACTTTTGCGACCACATACAACGTGCAGGTATCGGACATAGGTGGCAGTCTTGTTGTCGATCAGACCGGCATCACTGAAACAAAATATCAGTTGCCACAGCTGCTCCAGGGAACGTATCAGCTTAAGGTGGCAGGGGTAAACGAGGTCGGCGAAGCGTCAGCCTTCAGCATTCCCACGACCTTCCGGATTGACTTTCCGGATCCTCCGAGACCGGTGATTTTAAACCCATCGGTGGACATAACGACAGACGCTCAGCCGGAGTTCCGGTGGACCACTGTTGACGCTACCACCAGTACTTTATGGGTGGGCAAAGTCCGTGCAGGCACAGGAACCGCGCAGGTACCGGCCATTTATGACAGAACCATTTATGTTACAGAGCATTTCGGCAGCACGTACACATGGTTCAGTCAGTTGCCGGGTGAGGGCAGATACGCTGCGTGGGTACAGACGTTTAACTCAATCGGCGAACGGAGTCCGTGGAGTCTTCCTGAGGTCTTTACACTGGAAGTACCCACACCCGAGACGCCCATCCTTGCTTCGATCGGAACTACAGAAGATCAGACGCCGACAATCACCTGGGATACTCAAACGTTCGGCCACAGCTATCAGTTGTGGGTCAACAATCTGAGCACGGGGCAGGCACGCGTTATTCACGAACGCGATCTGGTCGGGGTGAATTCATTTACAACAACGAACGAACTGCCTCAGGGTCGTTACCGGGCATGGGTGCAGGCGACGAACGCCGTCGGCGAAAAGAGTGCATGGAGTCAGGCGCTGACATTCCAGGTTGATCTTTTGCCGGCCGGCCGGCCGACAGTCACTGGTCCCGTGACGCTGGACGACAACGGCCTCGTTTTGGCCAAGGTCTCAACATCCAATCCGGCCTTGACCTGGACGGCCGTAAATAATGGTGCCACATACGAATTGTGGGTGAATCACCTGGACAGCGGTACCGTCCGGATCGTTCATGAAAGAGGTCTGGAAACGACCAGCTTTACGCCGATGGACCATCTGCCTCAGGGAACGTACAGGGCCTGGGTTCGAGCGTTCAACGTTGCCGGAGAAGTGGGAGAATGGAGTAGCGCTTACACATTCTTCCTTGATGTACCAACACCGGCCACACCGACTATCGTTGCACCAGTACGTAATGGCATAGGCAGCGTTGAAAACCCGAGTCCCACCATCGTATGGACGACACTCGATCCGGCAGACAGCTATCACCTGCAGCTTGAAACTGTGTCTACCGGAGAATTGCTGATCGACACGACGGGGATCATGACAGAGCAATATGCTGTGGACTTCCTACTGGCTGAGACGAGGCACCGGGCTCGCGTCCGCGGAGCGAACACAGTCGGGGAAGTGGGCGAATGGAGTGACTGGTATGACATCAATGTCGATGTCCCGAATGCCACAACTCCGGTTGCCTTCGGCCCCGTTGGTACCGTCACAGAGAAGGACAATCGGGTTACCTTTGAATGGCAGCATTCGGCGGACAGTTTTCGTTATCAGATTCTGGTCCGCGACCTGCTGCGAGAGGAGTCGATTGTCATTCAGGTGAACGTGAACGAGCTTGACATTGTTAAGAATATCGCTGTCTCGACGCATACTCTGCATAATGGAACCTATCGATTCTGGGTTCGTGCGTTCAACCTGCAGGGAACCGCCAGCGGCTGGAGCAATTCCCAGGCATTCACCATTAACTCCAACTTTGCCAGCCTTGATGCGGCAGAGCAAAGCAAGGAACTTCAGGTCGAGCTGACATCGCTGGACGTCGCGTCACAGACACAGAACGCAAAAGGCGAAGTCGCCAATCACCCAGAAGAACTGCAGCGGAACACCCGTGACTCGGCTCAACATTCTTCCGAAGGCGACCAGGCCTCACACACGGTTGTCCCTGCGTCTGACAACGTCACTGAACTGGTTGACGTTGTCGAAACGGTGATGGCGGAATTCGCTGATCCGTCGATGAGCACAGTCTTCGGCAATGGCACCACCAGGCTCGCGGACCAGGAGTAGAAACCGTCCGAAAGCGAACCGTGCACTGCTCACATTTTGCATGCGGCGTCACCATTACAGGTCGCAGGATCCTTCCCGCGACGGGTGCGCTGAGGGCTGATTCACACCGTGGCCTATGCCACATGACGATCGGTTAACGCCCTTGTTGACCTGGCAAGCAGACGGCGCGCGGCACACATTTCAGGTGGGTCCGCAAACTCTTTCTGACCTGACGCGATTCGTACGATGGATGTAACAGTACGAAGAATCATCACCAGGTCATACGTCATCGACCTCCGTTCCAGGTAAACGGCTTCAAGCGCCAGCTTGACAGGCAGCAGTTCACTCGCGTAAATCTGTTCCGGATCGGGGCCGGTCAACATTCGTTCGCCGTGGGTGTAGTTGTAAATACTGCTGACTCCAGCCAGACCTGGGCGAACGGCCAGGGTCGACATGCCGATGTCTCCGTAATGCTGCGAGACGATTTTCAAATCTTCCGGACGCGGCCCGACAATGGACATGTCACCTCGCAGAATGTTCCAAAGCTGTGGCAGTTCGTCTATCTTCAACTTTCGCAGCAGGCTGCCGAACGCAAAGACACGCGAATCGTTGGCACCCGTGACAACGCTGACGTTGGTGCCGTGATTCACGTACATCGTTCGCAGTTTGAACAGTGTGAACGGCCGCCCTCCTAAGCCAGCTCGCTGCGGACAGTAGAACGCCGGACCCCGGCTTGACACACGAATTCCGAATGCCGCGAAAAGAACCACGGGCCCCAGCAACAGCAATGCTGCAAGCGAGGCCAGTATGTCAAACAGGCGTTTGGCCATTTCGAAGAGTCCTGCGAACAGTCATAAAAACTTCCGCATGCTCCATGCAGCATTGATTGCCCCAGGCTGCAGATCGGTTAGCCAGCGCGTCCAATGATCGCGGATGCGGATGTTCGCGCACCTCGCTTTCATAACAGGCCATGGCATCCAGCTTAGCCTGCAAAGTCAACGTAATATCGACCCAGACGTCCGGAATGAATGTGCGCGGATACGCCCATTCCGTGCTGCTGGCGGTGTCGAATGCATAGACGGCTTCGATGAAATCTTCCGTCGGACGAGACGCGACCAGCATGGCCTTGAACAATAATTCGTGATCGCGGTTGATGTCCCCGCCATACTGTGTGTAAATAATATGTGGCCTGACGTCCTGGACGGCCTGTTCCAGCGGAGTGATGATATCCGTCAGGGTGAACGTATCCAGCTTCTGGTCCGGGAACTTCAGAGTGCGTGCTTCCTTCACACCAAGTACCCCGGCCGCCTGCTGAATGTGGTCCGCCTGACCAACGCCATCTTCACCGTATCGCAGAGATTCGCCTTCGCAGACAATGACGGATGTGACTTCGTCTCCGGCCTGCGTATGCAGCGCGACTGTGCCGCCGCAACCAAGCAGTTCGTCGTCCGGATGAGCTGCGATGACAAGAACCCGTTTACGCGGCATTGCTGAGTCTTCTTCCCGTCCAGTCCAGTTCGCTGAGCTTCGATCCCTGCAGCACGTTGCCCGAAGCATCCTGCATCTCAAGAATCAGAACGGCACCATTAGCCGTAGCGACCATCTGACCGCAGGCTTTTGGTTCCGGACTGTGAACAGGACCAATAACAGTGCCGGCTGCTGCAACCGGCTGCGTGATGGGCGTCCTTGCAGCACTCCAGATACGATACGGTTGATCGTTCAGAAACGCATATGCGCCAGGATATGGACGCGCCAGTGCCCGGACAAGGTTGTATATTTCTTCGCTGCTGCTGTTCCAGTCAATCACGCCGTCCTGCGGACGGCGTCTTGGTAACACCGCTTCGTCAGGCTCCTGTTGTGGCTGTCCGGGCCTTTCGCCAGATTCCAGTTTACGCAGCAGACTAAGCACCATCTCTCGGTTGCTTTCAGCAACTTTATCGTACACGGTTGTGCAACTGTCATACGCAGTGATTGGAAACGACTTCTGATCAATCAGATGTCCCGAGTCGACACCTTCTTCCAGCCAGATCAGCGAGTTGCCTGTTTCGTGTTCGCCACGAATGATGGCCCAGTTAACCGGTGCGCTGCCTCGATTATGCGGCAAGAGCGAAGCGTGCGCACCGACAACACCAATTGTCGCATGCTTCAGTGCGTCAGGTCCAAGAATCTGCCCCCACCCCAGAACGACAAGCACGTCACATTGCCACGCCTGCAGTAGAGCGATGCTGCAGGCGTCATTAATGTTTTTGACTTCGTGGTAAGGAATGTCGTATTGCAGGCAGATGGATTCATAGTCAGCAGATCCACAGCGTTTTTCGGCTTTATCACGGCGCAGCGTCATCAGCCCGGCGACGTTGTATTCAGCGCAGCAGACAGCTTGCAATGCAGGAATTCCTTCCGCGTGAACTCCGACCCAGCCGATTCGCACTCCAGGGCTCCATTCCACCTCGTGACATCCATGTATCAATACGAATTGAATCGGGAAACGGCCTGGGGTGTCAATGTCGATCCTGGGCCGATCTCGGCAATGGCCATCACCTGCAACGGCTGACTTACGTGGCCAGTCGGGTTTAATCGGATTCTGACCCTGTAAATTGGTCAAAAACCTATTTTCTGAGAGTCCGGATGAAAGTTCTGCCATGCTCTACGAAAGGACATGATGCCGACGCGCTGCTTCAGCATTTTGCCATGCAGATCGCCCTCAATGTAGGTTCCGCTGAGCCTATTCCAACGGCTGCCGGTTTGTTGATCCTTCATGGTCAGGTCATCCACCTGCTCAAAATTCAGTACGCGGCCTTCCATTTGCCTCTCGAACAAGTGAGTCACAGCCCCGTCCCTGTCGAATGTCGCCAGCAACGCAGTGCTTCCGACCGAAAACTGATGCACGGGATTTTCCATCATGCCTGTCATTGGCAGAATGCAGGCCTGCCCATCGACTTCGAATCCGAAGACAAATCGGTCCGGGTCGCGGTAAAACAAGCTGGAATATTCGCGGGAGGTGCGGCTGATGTCCAGGACCGTTGTGTCCGGATGCTGCTTCTTCCACACGGACCACGTGACCATATCCGTAATGATCGGCTTCAGTTTACGCCCCTTCAGCTTTCCGGCCATCCCTTTGCCCAGCAGGTGCGACCATTCCGTTTTCGTTTCCACATCTGACATCACAAGGCTTCTCATCCATAGTTTTCCGGACACCTGCAATGTTAGTGGCTGATCATCAACTTCTCGGACGTACACGACGCCGTTGTGGCACAAGTGTCACCATGTCGCCGCGATCGCCGTGCCACCCAGCACATCGTTGATAATTTCTCGTTGTGGCCCGGTCAGCTGGTTGATCGGATACGCTCTCGCAGCACCGTTGACCACCACCCCGATCACCAGTTCATTCCCTGCCGTGTCCGTTTCCCTGGCGGCAACGATTACAGGATCGGTGATCGGACGAATAGGCCGCCGCAGTACCTGTCGAGGTTCGTAGCGATCCGGATCTGTGACTGTCGATGCCAACACCAGTGGTCGACCGGGCGTTGGCTGAGCAGCTGTCAGCCACACTGCAGACGCAACACTGACACAAATACAGCCGGTTACAACTTTCAGCCATTTCATCATCAAACTGTTCCTTGTGTAGGATCGACCGATAGGCCGAAACAACCTGGCCCCTGAAAACTGTCGGGCCGTTTAGGGGTGGCCACCAACTTGTTGACCTCCACCTGAATCGTGCGTGGATTGGAAATATATTTCATCGAGGCGGAGTTCGGCAGGCTAACTTCATATGAGTTCAGTTTGCCCGACATCGATATCGCACCATGGCTTTGTCGTTTTGAATCCTAGCGCATTTAACTATAGACCCTGATCGGTATTTCTCAGTAAGGCTTCTAACCAAATCCGCTTTTCGGTAACTCAGGAGATCTCGCGATCGCCGTCGTGTGGCTGACCAGCTTCAGAGTAAGTGCATTCTGCTGGCTGTTGCTCAAATATCGAAAGGTTTCTCTTGGCTTCGGACAGGACATTAGTTACCGTTGAGTAACTAATGTCCAAGAGCACTGAAATGGCGCGACCTCGAACAATTTCCGACGAGCAGATACTACAGACGGCCCGTGATTGCTTTCTACAGCACGGCCCGTCCGTGGCCACTGACGTAATCGCCGATCAGCTGGGAGTTTCTCCGCAGGCGCTGTTCAAGCGTTTTCACAGCAAGCAGGATCTGATGCTGGCGGCGATCGCTCCGTCGGGAAAAGCCCCCTGGATTCCGCTGGTCGAAGCAGGTCCGAATGATCGCTCGCTGGACGAACAACTAACGGAGATTCTGCAGGAATTGGCAGACTTCTTCGTCGACATCTCTCGTCGCATGTCTGTTCTCAGATGGAGCGGCATTGATCCCAAGGATCTGCTGGCCCGATATGACGAAGCTCCACCGCTGGTGGATATTCGAGTGCTGTCGGGGTGGCTGCGGCGAGCGGCGGATCGCGGACTGATCCGCGACATCGATTTTAGAGCCACTGCGATGTTGATGCTGACGTCGATGCACGGCCCGGCCATGTTGACGGACATGCTGGGAAAACATCCGACCGGCCATACACAGGGCGAATACGTGTCGTATATGGTTGACGTACTATTGCAGGGGCTGAGGCCTCGAAACGAGAATTCCTGAGGCTGGAGATCTGTCGGTGAAACCTGTTGTAAACGTCGTCGTGTCGATTCTGATTCTGGCCACTGGCGTGGCGGGACTTCGTTTCTTTGGACAAAAGCCCGATGTCCCGACGCAGAACGCGGACGACGGTGACGTCGCAACAATTGTGGAAACGAAAGAGGTTATCGGCGGGCGGAAACACTTCTACGTCAAGACCGACGGCGAGGCCGCTACATATCGCGTGGTCACAGTTGGTGCAGAAGTCGAAGGTCGCATCACTCACAAGTCTGACAGGGCGCGCGGAGGCACATTTGTTGGAAAGGGTGAGGTGTTGTTTGAAATTGACCCGACCAACTATTTGCTGGAAGTCAGACGACTGTGTGCGGAACTCCAGCAGGTCCGGGAAGAAATCACGGCCGTTTCAATTGACGCAGGGAATACGAAGGCCCTGATCAAGCTGGCGGAAGAAGACTGGCTGTTGCAGAAGAAGCATCTGGAACGAATGCAGTCGTTGCTGAAACGTAAGACTGCCAACGAGACGGAAGTCGAGTCCGCCATGAAGCTGGAACTCACGGCTCGTAATTCCCTGCAGACGCTTCGCAATCAGTTGATGACGCTGGGCCAGCAACGAAAAACGCGGGAAGCGACCAAGGCATTGTTTGAGGCACAGCTGGAACGAGCAAAGGTCGATGTAGAGCGATGCACAGTAAAATCGCTGCTGGATGGCCGCATCGTTGATGACCCTATCGAAGAAGGCGATTACGCCAAGTCGGGCGATGTGCTTGTCCACATCAGCGACGGCAGCCGAATGGAGGTGAAATGTCAGCTGCGAAGTGAAGAGCTGGCCTGGGTCTGGTCGCAGCGCAAACAAGTCGGAGAACAGCACGGCAATTCGGTCGAAAATGTGACGCCGGTGGCCTCTGTCGAACCAGTCGACCTGCCGCAACTTCCGCACGATCCAGTGGACCTGCCACAAGTGCCGTGTGAGATAGCTTTTGTGTTTGAAGGCGTCGAAACCATCTGGGACGGATACACGTCTCGACTTGAAGGCACAGGAATCGATCGTGATACGCGCACCTTTCCGTGCCGAATTCTGGTTGAGGAACCACAAAAGTCACGCATCAACGACAGTGATGGCGGCCGGGCCACGATTCGACTGCCTAAGCTCCTGAGCGGCATGCACGTTGCCGTCCGGATATCCATCGCATCCCCCGTTCCACTACTGCTTCTTCCCGTTGAAGCCGTGCGTCCTGGCGAACAGATCTGGGTTGACCGCGATGGCAGGCTGGAAATCAGAGAGATTTCTCTGGTTCACACTGAGGGACCAGCGGCATTTGTGCGGGCAGCGGGCAGCGGTCTGCAGGCGGGTGACCAGGTTATCGTGTCGCCTCTGGCTGTAGCGAAAAAGGGCTTATTGCTGCAGAGAGCGAAGGAGTCGACTGAATGAGGTCTGTAATAACGTGGGCTATTCGCCAGTCACCGGCCATGAATACGATCATGGTCGCTTTACTGGCGGTCGGGCTGTTCGCCGGAACCCAACTGCGCCGCGAAGAGTTTCCGCAATTCGAGCTTGAAATCGTTCTGGTCAATGTCCCATATCCCGGGGCCAGCCCGGAGGAAGTCGAGAGCGGCATTTGCCAGAAAATTGAAGAAGCCGTGCGGTCGGTTGACGGTGTCAAGAAAGTCACCTCCGTTGCCGGCGAAGGCGCCGGTAACGTTGTCATTGAAGTGAAGTCGGACGTGCCCAGCGTTCAAAAAGTGCTGAATGAAATTCAGTCTGAAGTAGACCGCATTCCCAGCTTTCCGGATCTTGCCGAAGAGCCCGAAGTTCAGCAGGTGACAATTCGTAATCCGGCGATTACGGTCGGCGTCGTTTCCACAGACCCCAACGCAGTGGACAACGAATTGCAGCTGCGCGAAATCACCGAAAGCGTACGAGCAGCCCTGCTGCAGATACCACAGATTTCGGTCGCCGACATCACCGGCGAGCGCAACTACCAGATTGATGTCGAACTTCCGGAAAAAACACTGCGGGAATATGGACTGACGCTGACTGATGTCGCGCAGCGAATTCGCATGCGCAATCTTGAGCTTCCCGGTGGCAACATTCGTGACCACGGGGAAACATACCTGCTGCGAGGAAAGAACAAGCAGGTCCTCGGAGAAGACATTTCGCGAATACCACTGATCACTCGTCGTGACGGCGTTGCGCTGACAGTCGGTGATCTGGGAGTCGTCAGGGACGAATTCGTCGACACCGTTTCCGTCAGCCGGATTAACGGAAACCCAGGCCTGGCGATTTCCGTAAAAGCGGCTGCGCGGGAAGATCTGCTGTCGATGGCCGATGCGGTCAATGAATACGTCGCGACAAGGAAGTTACCGCCTGGATATGAGTTCGCAGTATGGGGCGACGCTGCCGTCAATGTTCGTGACCGTCTGGATTTGCTGAAGCGCAACGGCGCACAGGGCCTGGTGCTTGTATTCATAGTGCTGGCACTGTTTCTGGAGTTTCGACTGGCGTTCTGGGTCGCTCTGGGAATCCCGATTTCCGTTCTCGGGGCCTGTGCTGTGTTGTGGCAGTTTGATCAGACTCTGAACATGCTTTCGCTGTTCGCATTCCTGATCGCACTCGGCATTGTGGTGGACGATGCGATCGTGATTGGTGAAAACATTTATTCTCATCGACAACAGAACAAATCGTTCGTCCAGGCTGCCATCGACGGGACGCTGGAAGTCGTTCCATCAGTGGCCACTTCGATCGCGACGACAGTCTTTGCCTTCATGCCGATGTTCTTCGTCACCGGCGTCATGGGAAAATTCTTTGCAGTGCTGCCACTGGCCGTCATCGCGATGCTGATTATCTCTCTGATCGAAAGTATTTTCATCCTGCCCTGCCACCTCGCTCATGGAAAGAAGGAGCCGTTCTTCCTGACGGCGGGACTGAACCGCTTCACTAATCGGATCCTGGACTTTGTTATATTTCGCATCTACACGCCGATCGCTCTGTTTTCGTTGAAAAATCCCGCGATCACGATCAGCTCCGCCGTCGCCGTGGTGCTGCTGTCTGTCAGCCTGGTACGCAACGGCACGGTTCCCAGCATTTTCTTTCCCAAGCTGGATGCACCGGAAGTCATTGCCAACGTCATTTTTCCCGACGGCACTCCAAGTCGCATTACGGAAGATGCGACACTAAGAATTGAAGAGGCAATGCAGGCCGTCAACCGAAAACACTCGACCGAAGGGCGGCCGCTGTTCAAAGTGATGCATCGTCTGGTTGGCCAGGTGACCAGTGGTGGTGGTCCTGGCGGCGGCGAGACCACTGCCGGCGGTCACGTTGGTAAAGTTCACGTGCAACTGGTCGAGAATACCGAACGATCGATTACCAGCAGCCTGGCCATTGACGAATGGCGTACAGCAGTCGGGCCGATACCAGGCGTCGAAACATTGACATTCGGGTCACAGAATCGAGGACCGGGGGGGAAACCAATTGAATTCAAGTTGCTGGGTTCGGCAGAGAACATGGATGATTTGGAAGCGGCCGTGGAAGAAGCAAAGGCGGAACTCAACAGATTCACTGGCGTATTTGATATCGCGGACGACTCACGTCCCGGAAAATGGGAACTGCAGCTCACCGGTAAACACAACGCTCGGTCTCTGGGCATTCCACTCGAGAATATCGCTCGCACCGTACGTGCCTCCTACTACGGTGAGGAAGTCATGCGGCTGCAACGAGGTCGACACGAAGTAAAGTTAATGGTGCGATATCCAGAAGAAGATCGACAGTCGCTGGCAAAATTTTCAGACATTCGAGTCGACGCCGGAGACGGTGTGCAGCGGCCGATTACGGAACTTGCTGACGTGAATGTGTCACGTGGATATTCGGAGATCAACCGGATCAATCAGCGACGATCAATCACTATTTCCGCGGATCTGAACGAAACAAAAGCGAATGCCAAGGAAATCGTGGGGGCACTTCAGGCCGAATTCATACCTGCCTTGCTGAAACGTCACCCAGGCCTGCAGATCCGCTGGGAAGGACAGCAGGAGCAGGATACGGAGTCCGTCCGAAGTCTGATGATCGGTTTCGGTGTGGCGATGCTGGCGACCTTCGTACTGCTCACCGTCGAATTCACGTCGTATGGCCAGCCACTCGTTGTCATGGCTGTAATACCATTTGGTATTGTGGGGGCCATCTGGGGACATGCGTTTATGGGACTGCCGCTGACGCTGTTCAGTATCCTTGGCCTGGTGGCACTCACGGGAGTGGTCGTAAATGACTCGATCGTGCTGGTGGACTTCATCAACGCCAAAATTCGAAGCGGCACACCGCTTCAGGAAGCCGTTCTGGAAGCAGGGCAAAGGCGGTTTCGTCCCGTACTGCTGACATCCATGACGACCATTGCCGGCCTGTTGCCGATCCTGAACGAAACGTCGTTTCAGGCACAGCTTGTGATTCCCATGGCGACCAGCCTGTGCTTTGGCCTGCTGCTGTCAACGCTGCTTGTTCTTGTACTTGTGCCCACTTTTTACCTGGTGTATGCCAGTCTGTTCGGGACACACAAAGCCAGACAAATCACATCGACTGTCGTTCAATCAGACAATTCTGACGCTCCCGCCGCTCCTGTTTCGTAACAATTGCACCCTCGTCTGACCGACAGCATCTGGAGCACGACATGGGCGATCTCAGCAATCCACGCCTGATCTATGCCAAGGGGTTCCTATTTCTGCTGTGTGGCCTGATATCAGCGACACTGCTGATGCTGACTATGCCGGACTGGCGAAATGTTTTTCTCCTGTGCGTGACCATCTGGTCTTTCTGTCGCTTCTACTTCTTCCTGTTCTACGTGATCGAACATTATGTCGACGGCCGCTATCGGTTTTCCGGACTGATCAACTTTCTGATATTTTACGTGAAGCGTTGCAACCACCGTTCCATAAACGAACCGATCCAGTCCGCAGAGACTCAGAATCAAAATCGATGATTCCCATGACGAGCCGATAGAATAGCCTGGGTACGGTCCCGTGACAGTCTACCGCAACAGCGAGCGACCATCGGGAAGAACATTTACGATTCGAAACGGGGACGTGGCGGCCGCACCATGAAACGGCGTCGACGGGAAAACCAAACATCATCGTCGAACGGCGAGTGGCGGGCCTGCCAGAATCAGAAGCGCCAGCAGTGCGACGTTCTCCGGAAACCAAACGTCCATCGAGAGACCAATCGAAACGTGCATGCCGATCAACCCGATGGCGACCAGCGGTTGCATTGGTCTCCATAAGAGCGGCGTGATCGCCAGTACTTCCAGCGCCACGCTGCCCAGCAAGCCGCTCCACGCAATGAAACGATGCTGTACAATCCATCTTCCCAGCAGACTGGGTGCATCCCCGCGAAACAGCCACTCGGCAATGATAAGTGCGCCAGAATCCGGATGCAGCAGTGTCCGTTCGCCACGCACACTCTGAGCAACTGCCGTCAGCACCTTGACGACGCCTGCCATGAAATAGAACAACAGCAACATGAACTGCGCCGTGCCGAATATACGAAGCCATGACCGCTGAGTCCTGCGACTTTCCAGGCCATGATGCGTGATGCGGGGCAGGCATCACGCATCAGTGACACCCAAAGCAGGCCATGTTCTCCATGCCGAATGGAATCTCTTGAGTCTTCAGTCGCAAAGTGCAGAAACAGACATGCTGCCGCAACAATGCGTACTATTCGGGATTCTGTGCGATATGCCGCGAACAGAGAGGTGCCGAGACTGCAAAGTGTCACGACCATCCAAAAGCCGGCCGCGTATTCGTCGGTCAGCCGAAAAACCGGCCAAACGGGCTGAATGTTGATGCCATCTTCAACAAACCACAGCCTCCAGTCACGCAGGGACCAAAAACAATGCGCTGCCATCAGAGCGTAGACGGCTTTCGTGATCGCTCTGGTGACCTGCCCCCACTAACCGCGACCAGGCTTTGAGTGGTAAACTCAGGGTTTGTTCACAGAAGAGGGAGGCAGCAGATGCCACGTAAACGATTCAAGACAGAAGAGATTATTCAGAAGCTTCGGGAAGCGGAAGTCCT
>JAQWLN010000057.1 GCA_029247265.1 Fuerstiella sp. | reverse complement strand
TTCTTCCTCTTCGACCTCACCTTCACGGTCGAGGTTATACTGTTTTACTCCCAGAAATCCGATCGTGTTGCAGATCAGAAAGTCATTCTGCATGTCCTCGGGAAAGTGCTCGGACGACATGATGGCGTTCGCTGCGACCGGACGAAATTCCTTGGTCAACAGCTCGTGCATCTTGAAGCCCGTGCCTTCAGGTCTCACCTGATACGATCGCCCGCCGGTACCGTCGTTGGCGTAGCAGTAGCCCCAGTAATCAAAACTGGTGCCGTGCGGATTGGGCGAATTTCCGGCGTGCGGGGTGATCACGAACGTGCGTGGATCGAAACGGTACATTCCTGACGCACCGATGTTGAGATTCTGTTTCCAGGGCGTCTCGTGGTTATGAACCAGAAAAATGCCACTTTGCCAGTAGATGCCGCCGTCAGGTCCGTAAACCAGGTTGTTAGCAGCATGGTGCGTGTCAGACGTTCCCAGTCCCTGCAGAATCGGATAACGCACATCGGCTTTGTCATCACCGTCGGTATCTTTCAGGAACAGCAGGTCGGGGCCTGATGTGACAAGGACACCGCCGCCCCAGAATTCAAAACCGAGTGGATTGTGTACGTGGGCAAAGATTTTTCGCTTGTCCGCCACACCGTCGTGATTCGTATCCTCAAAGATCATGAGGCTGTCGTTCATCTTCTTCAGCGGTTCCCACTTGGGATATGTGTTCCAGCTGGCAGCCCAAAGGCGACCTTTGGCATCGACCTGCATCTGCACGGGATTGGCCAGATCGGGGAACATTTCCTCAGAAGCAAAGACGTTCAGCTCATAGCCCTCGGGCACCGCCGCCTGAGCGATGCTTTCTTCGGGACTTGGGTAGTTAGTGCTCCCCTCCTTCTGAGCATTGGAACTCTTGCTGCCTCCCCCAACGTTCGAGATCACCTTGACCGGCGGAGGAACATTGCTGTCGTCGGCCTCAATCTTCCGGCCACCAGCAGCGGCCCAGATCACCTGGTCTCGATTGGCCGTCAACACATCCAGCATCATCAGCTCGTGCTTCAGAACGTCAGCATTGCTCTGGCCATCGACAAAGGTCAGCGTTGATCGGCCGCCCCAGATGTCGTTGCCGTCGGTGGCCCGGTAGCGATTGTGCCAGTGCCAGTTCTTGTCCTGAATGGCGGCATGCAGATCGGCAAGTCGCGTGTTGGCCGGCGCTGGTTGACCCAGCAGTGCCCGCGAAGTGATCCCGGCCAGTCGACGATAACCCTTCTCATTCAGATGGATCCCATTGATCGTGAATTGTTCGTCGCTGGACGCGAACAACTGAAAGGTTCGCGAATAGAGATCGACAAATGTCGCGTCTGCGGCAGTGGCCGCCCGTCGCGTGGCTTGCGTGTATGCCGCCAGGTTCGCATTAAGCTGCGTCCCGTCCGGAAGACCGGAGTCGCCTGTGTTTTCGTAAGCGATGGGGCTGAACAGAACAAACCTCGCATCGACTTCTTTTTCTTTCCGCAGCGCCCGGTACTTTTCGACCAGCGTCACCAGCTCAGCCTGATAAGCATCCGCACCCTCCGGACCGGCGAACGATTCGTTGTAGCCATACATAATGAAGACGACGTCAGGGGCCACATGCTGCAGATACTCCGCATCGTTGGTGAAACCCTTGTTGCGAGGTCGTCGATTCACCATGTCTCCCGAGAAGCTCATGTTCCGGAAGCTGACATTCCTGCCTTTCAGGTGAGTCTGCAGTATGGTCTCCACCCACGGACTGTGCTGCATTCGATCGGCGAGCCCGTTGCCATAGATTGCGACCACGTCGTTCTGCCTGAACTCAAATGGTTCAGCCGCATGCGCTGACTGAAGCGTCAGCGCGGCTGGCAATAAGCAGAACAGCAGTCGACAGAGTTGAGATTTCAGCTGGTCGTACGGTCGGTGTGTCATGTTTTCAGATTTGTCCTGGAAATCGTTCATCGTTAGAGACAGACAGCAAAGAGGCGTGACAGGCGACAACGGTACATTGCCTGGGCAGAGTTTAATCGGGCGCAACGGGCGAGTCAGCAGTTAACGGGGATTCAGATGAGTTTTTTGCATCTGCGGGGTCAGGCCAGAAACTGCTCAATCGTCCCCGACTGGTCGATTCCGTACTTGGCCAGGCCGGTGTCGAGGGCCCCATAATGCGGGATTGGGTGACCATACGCATTCAGAATGGTGGTGTACCAGTTCCCCAGAGTCTTGTGGCCCTGCTGGCCGTAAGATGGCAGGCGGATGTATTTTCCTGAAACATCCAGACGGACGTTATTGCCTGCCATCACGATGAACGGCCATTCGGTTCCATGGCTGTGATGGGTTTCGCCGTTATCGGGAAAATACAGCAGGACGGTGTTGTCAAACATGCTGCCGTCCTGCTCCGGAACGCTCTTCAGTCTCTTCACCATTTTGTCAACCAGAGTCATGTGATGATGGCGGAGCTTCTCGCGGACTTCTTCGGCCTTCAGTGAGCCGACGCCTTTACCATGACCGACGTCGTGAAGATTAACGTTCTCGTTTTCGATCGTCGGGATTCCGGTGTAGCGAGTACCGAGTTCATCGATTGTAAACGTGACGACGTTGGTCATGCCGGAGATCAGAGCCGACAGAAGGATCTCGGTATGGCCGACCTGTCGGTCGGTTGTCGAAATGTCGTCGGCAAAGAACTTCTTTTCCAGTTGTGGAACGTGCTGCTGAATGACGTCCGCCATGGCGTCGACTTTTTGATTGCGCTCACGGATCGCCTGAAGAGAGTCCGCGTAATTCAGCACTTTCAACTTTTCGACACCGCGGAGATGTCGGCCTCGATTCGACTGCCCGCCAAAGGCGAACTCCAGAACCTGTCGCTCCAGTTCGTACTTGATCTGATCACGCTTGTCGTGCGAAACGGATTTAAAGAGTTCCTGGATGGCGACTTTCGGGGAACCAAACGCATAGTTGGGCCGCTGCGGACCGCGAGCAGAAAAGCCCTTCTCGATACCGTTAATATTGCCGCGGGCGTTCCCTCCCCCGTGGGGAAAGCAGGCCAGTTCGATGTGTTCAAACGGCGAAGGAAAGAGCCTGGCTAACTCGAAGTCGACGGTTGCCCACTTGATGGAACTCAGACGTTCGTTGGCTTTGTAGACACCAAGTGATGATTGCCATGTGTGGTGCCCGGTGGTGCACATTTTACCGGACAACCCCTGCAGAATCGTCATGTTCTGTTTGTGGTCCTCCAGAGGACGCATCCATTCCGGCAACTGGTGCTCGGTCAGAGAGACCTCGAACGATTCCTTCCTGTCCTCTTTCTCCATTTCCTCCCGGCTGAGGGAGGGTGGCACCATCGCTTTGGGAAACAAGCCATTCCCCTTGTGGATAAAAATGAATCGCGTCGGCGGTTTGTTTGCACCTTCATTGGCGAACAGGCCTGGTGCCAGTGCCGCAGCACCGGCAGTGCATAATCCAGTTTGCAGAAACCGTCGTCGGGTCGTCATGATGATTCCTTGAAATAGGCCTGTCCGCCCACGGGACGGTTGATTGCCAAAGCCTGTCGCAGAAAATTCTCAGGGAAGTTCTTTGCGGTACATGAATGAATCGGACGTCAGGAATGACACGACAACTGCTCTAAAGCTGCCGCCACTGTCAACATACGCATTGTCGGCGTCTATCAGAGTCTGTGAATCCGAAAGTAATTCATTTCGCCCCATAAAAAATCGGAACGCGTGGCGAATAATGGATTGGCGAACCCGTCGGGACCGGGCCAGCCTGTCAATCAGGCCAAACGGGTCCTGTACTTTACCGTCCAGCTTAGGGTCGCCCGTCCCACGAAGTTCGCCAAGAGTGCTGACCGATCTGGTTTTAAAAATGTCGGCACGATTGCCCGATTTGGAAATCAGCTGCTCGGGGTGTTCCAATGGCTCGTTGTGCCGGTATCGACCGAAATCGTCAAACACTTCGAACGGAAAACCCAGCGGGTTCATGTGCTGGTGACATTTCCGGCATTCATCGTTCTGCGTCACGCCTTCGACTCGCTCGCGAAATGTCCTGTGAGGATCATCCGGAACCTGTGCGTCGACGGTGATCGGCACATCGGGAACGTGACCGGCCAGAAGTTTTTCGCGGATCCAGCGACCACGTCGGATCGGATCAGTGTGGAAGTTCGAAGAATGAGCGATCAGCCAGGCGGGATGAGTCAGAAGGCCTTTGCGACTGGCAATTTTGAAGGGCTGATCGACGGGATAGTCCCAGAACTCGATGTCATCCAGCCCTTTGAAATTCTTCTGTTCAATACGACCATAGCGAAAGATGCCCGGCGTCGGAGGCAGGTTGTAAAATGGCGAATGATTATAGGTGTACCCATGGGCAAACGAGACAGTGGTGAACGGCGTTCGCCCCTTGCCGATTGTCTCGCCGAAGAAATACATATGCCGCAGGAATTCGCGTCTCTGCTTTCCGCCGAGAATACGGAGCGATTTCCTTGACTGAATGAATTCAAGGTTCTCAGCGATCACCCGTTCCGGATCCGTCTTCCAGTCCGTGTCCTTCAGTTGCTCGTAGGCTTCCGTCCATTCGGCGATGATTCTGCGACCGGTTTCGTTGTCTTTGTCGTGATATACAAAATACTCTTCGGTCGTGAGCAGGTTTTCGAACACGGCTTCATCGCGCTGCAGATGCAAATCAACAATGCGGTCCGCTTCTTTGATAAGAAAGCCTGGTGTGCCGGCGGTGCCACGGGATGGATTTTGATAATAACCGTCGCTGCGTTTCTGGTCCTTGAACACTCTCACGGCGCCCGGATAGCCAAAGAACTCACGAAAAAATCGCACCAGTTTCGGATGGGAGGTGACATGGGACTGCATGTTCTTGCCGCTGAGTCCCGGATCAACCGCACCATTGTAGTATTCCGTGTCAGCAAGCAGTCGTATTACCTCGCGCCTGAAATCTTCCGGCGTGGAAAGCCGCCCCTCTGCGACAGCCTTCTGTAATTCAGGATCGGGCCCAAGATCACCCAGGGCATAAGAAATTGCCTGTGCTGCCTCGAAGGATGACAACTTCATTCTTCCATCTTCGTCCGGCGTCCCCACGCCAAATTCCTGCCGGTACAGAAACTCTGATTCCAGCAGCACGCTAACCAGGATCTGTCGCAGACCTTCTGCATTGCCGCCGATTTCAATCGTGGACCGCAGCAGCGGCAGGTATCGTTCCAGCTCGCCATCACCGGCATCGCGTCGCAATACGCAATCGAACTGCGCATGGATGGCGGCGACCATTTCCGGATCTGTGGGGCTGGTTTCCTTTCTGACAATCGTCACAAAAGCGGTTGGTGATTCCGAAGGATACCAGCGGTCTTTAGGATTTGGATGTTCAACCTGTCTGCGGTCTGCGCCAGCATGAACAGCTGCGAAGATCTGCTTCTGAGAAATCCACTGTGCATTGCTAAGCATCACCAGCAGGTGTCCGCCTTCCAATGTGGTGATATCGTAATCACGAACGCCTGAATGCTCCGGCAGAACGAATGGATTGGTGACGCCATAAAAGCTGCGCTGTCGCGCTCGGCCAGTCAGTCTGAAGACGTCGTTGACACGCTCATGAAAAATCTGCGGACTCACCAGCCACTGGCGAGCGGGCGTGAATGGTTTATCGCTGATCTTACCACTGAACAGTCTTGCATGATCGACGTAGTTTCCGTAAGCCGGATGCCGCAGCTTCTCATCCAGCTTCGATGCCCTGTGTTTCAGCAGCTCGCTGCGCATCCAAACGGCCAGCGCCGTGTGCTCCTTGCTGGTCGGCTGCTCGGACTCCTCTGGAGGCATCAACCCAAAGAACAGCTGGTCCTGAGCCCTGTTGAGCAATTCCAGCCGCTCAGGTAGTGGCAGCACCGCAAGATTGTCCAACCGCACATCGCCTTCAGCAGCGTCGCTGCCATGGCAATCCATGCAGCGATTGTCCAGCACGGTCTGCACGCTGTCGGGAATAACGAAGTGATCAGGTGTGCTCTGCCCCAACGCTGACGACGCGAACACAACAACAGACAAAGCTGTCAGAAAGTGACGGTGGATTCGGGGTAGCCTCGACAGGTTCTCGCCAGGTTGCTGTTTGGGCATTCGATTCGCTGGACGCATGCTTTAAGTCACCAACATTCCGCAGTTTCAATTCAGCGCCAGGCTGCACGTCATATGGTCGTCACGTGGTGGCATTTGAGCAGCAATCGGCAGGCGGCAATTCTATCGACATTTGATGCTCACAGCGAGTGCCCAAATTTCGTCTCGCAAATACTGTAAGCCATGCAAGTCAGGACCTGTCCTGGCACGGCCATCATCACCAGCACGGGTCCTGCCTGCCAAACTATTTATCGTCTTCGAAAAACGCCATCGCTGCTCCACCGACCAACCCAAGAACAATCAGTGATCCCGTTGAATACAACGCAATCTGCATCAACATCGGGTGCTTGAAGTTTGTGCGGACGCCATCTCGCTGACGGCCGACCCCGCGTTCTCGGTCAAGTTCTTCCCGGTCCGGCGCCTGAGTCTGCGGGCGCCATGTCTTCGGAACGAACGGACTTGTTGACACGCTGATCAGCAGCACCGACAGAAAAACGGTCGGCGCCAACCCTGCAATGCCGCCGAAGAAGCAACCGACCCCAAGCGAATTAATCAGCTGACCAATGGATGGCTTACGAAAACGAAGTGCGTACTCGTTGTCTGCCCGACCGGTCCCGGTGGCTTTCGGGGCGTCGCCATCGTCGACAGACACCGTCCTTGCGGCTTTCTTCCGTTTGGAACGACGACGGCGTTCAAATTCACTGCCGATGCCAAAAATCCCTCCCAGAACCCAACCGGCTGCGGGAAGATAAGCGGCGATCTGTTTCGCCCCGGCCATCACCGCGACAGTTCCGCCAATTCCACCGATCACCATGTAACCGGCAATCGTCGCCAGCGCTACGGTTCCCAGAAATTGCACGATAGAAACGAGAGCCAACAGATATCTCGGGCCGACTTCAGACAATCGAAGTTTTCGCATGGGTGATGGAACCGCCGCCGGTGTTCGAGTAGATAAAAGACAAACGCATTTCACGCTGACTTGTGACCGCGAAGAACGTTTTTCGATGACGGTATCGTGACTCTCACGGGCGTGGATGTCATCTGCCGTGAACGGCAGATGATACAACGAGCAGTTCCCCAAAGGGTTCATTCGTTTTGCGAAAATCTGCGTCATCCTGGAACTCGCAGTTGTGATGAGCGAGATCTCAGAATGGCTGTCTCCGACCGATGCAAAGTCTCGCAGGCTGAATACAAAGCAGAATAGCAGATGAAATCACGATCGTTGAAGCTGGCTACCCATGGTCTTGCGTTGGCAATGTCATTGTCCGCCGCATTTGGTGGCACGGTCGGGGTCGCCGAGTCACCTGACTATCACGGGGACATTGTTGATGTTCGCGTTGCCTTCCTCATACAGAAACTGTTTGCCTCGCAGGTGACTGACACCGTGGTCGGTCCACAGAAACACGGCCGTGGACTCGAGTCGACCGGCGGCTTTCAGATCCGCCAGAATCGCGCCGACGTCCTTATCCGTCTGCACCCATGAGTCGAGGTATTTCGCCCAGTCCTGGCGAAGGACCGGATCGTCCGGGTAATACGGCGGCAGAGTGACAGTGGCTGGATCTGCATGGCTGGCAGCGTTGCGATTCTTGCCTCCCTTCAACTGGAACTGTGCGAAGATGGGCTGGTCGTCATCCGCGTTCTTCCAATCGCTGCCGTGATAAAGCTCGCGCGGCGCGACGAAATTGTAGTCCGTCTTCTTCTTGTTGGTGACATAGTAACCGGCCTCCGCAAACATCTGCGGAATCAGTTTGATCGGCTGCGGCACACGGTAGCTGTCAAAATATCGTTTGTTGCCGCCGCCCTTCCCCGATTCAATCTGACTGCGGTGATTGTGAGCGCCCAGCGTCATTTGATACATGCCGCTGACCATGGCCGAGCGGCTGGGCGAACAGACCGGAGCGGTCACAAAGGCGCTGGTGCAACGGATCCCGTCTTTCGCAAGCTGATCAATGACAGGTGTGCTGATTGCGGTTTCACCATAACAGCCGATATGCGGTGAAGCGTCTTCGATAACGATCCAGACGATATTAATCGGTGCGGCACCCAGCGGCGTCGCCATCTGAAAAACGATCGCTGAACAGACAAGCACGACTATTCGGTGCATGTACTGGTTTCTCCGGTGATGGTTGTTCATTTTTTGTTTCTGGTTCGGCTGAGTTCGTACTCTGGGCCTTCGGCGCGGGTCACAGCGAGAAGGCTGATCATTTGTTTTTTCAGGTGTTCGAAACGTTCAGGTTGTACGACATCACCAATTGCAGGATGGCGTTTCGCTGATCTATTCGCCGAAACACAGCAGTGATCCGTCCTGCAACGAAAGGAACAGTTGGCGCTGTGCGGCAATCATGCCGTCGAAGACGGGAGCAGCCGGCAGTTCGTGCTGGGCCAGCTGGCGACCCTTTTCGGCTTCGACAACGCACAGCGAAGCGCCTGCTTTTCCCAGGAACACGGCTTCAGACTTGTTTCCGTCCAGCAGCGTCAATTCGTTGCCGCGAAGATCGTCTGATTCCGGCGGCCCCGCCAAAAACAGAGTGTCGTCTGCCAGCACAAGAGAGCGGACGAAGATCGGTGTGGTCTGACTCCACAGATGAATGTTCAGACTTTCGCCGCCACCCTTTCGATCGCGTTCAGTGACTTCCAGACCTCGTCGGCGACCGGAATTGAAACTGCGAAGATGCTGTTCATCTTTGTTACTCGGTAGTGTTTCTCCAAGCTTCTCAGCGGCGAATAACCGATACTGCTCTCCGCCGCGCCGCTGCCCTGAATGCCCGTCCGGATACTTGTCGCGGCCGTAACCGAACACGGTGTGCTTGCCCAGGGAAAGGATACGGCCGGACGGCAGCATATTGCCCACCCGTGGCCAGATCTGCCAGCCGGATTCGTTGACCGGAGGCATGCAGACGGCGTCAGACCCGAACAGCCAGTAGGTGCGATGCCACCAGTTGTCGTCCAGGTACCCGGTGGGTGCGAATAGATGCGGCGGCCCGATTGCCAGATCATCACCCGTATCGAAATCAATCTTCAGGTGCCGCATGTAAACGTTGCCCTCAGAAACGGAAAGCACATCGTTCAACACGCCCCGCAGGTCCACTCCACCAGCCGGCTGATCACCACTTTCTTCCAGGCTGTCGATGATGGTTTCCGAAGCCTGACTTCCCGTTGCCGGATCCAACCGGTGGACATGGATGCCACCGTCCAGATAGGACGAACGGCCTGCTGACACAACAAGCGTTCCGTCCTCGATAAGAACACTGCCATGAATCGGCCATGCAGATTCCAGCTGACCTCGAACCATGATGCGCCGTTCCTGAGGAGCGCCGCGAAAGCGCCACACCAGCACTCCGTCTTTTTCACGCACGCAATAGACCCATCCGTCTGCCGAGCCAAAGAACAATTTGCCGTTGTACACCGTGGGAGGAGAGTCAATGCGGCCGCCGGCGGTGTACTGCCACACAGGCTTACCGTCAGCTGCGTCGAGAGCATGGATCGTATGGGCGTCGATATCCGCGACGTAAACTCGACCGCCGCCGGCGACAGGACTTGAAAGCCGTCCGCCGATCTTCGCCTGCCACGACTGTTTCAGTTCGCGAGGCACCTTCGTTGAGGTGCTGCCGCTGCGTTCGTTGTCGTGTCGGAAGACGGGCCAGTCGTCTGCCGATGCCGCGGCTGCACCCAGCGCTGCGACCTTGCCGAAAGCTGGACCTTGTTCCAGACGTACGTCGTTTTCGGGAGTGCCGGAGCGATTCGGACTGGCTGGAGCCAGTGCAGACATGCCTCGAAACATACTCTTGATATTGCAGGCACAGGAATGTGGAGGGGCATACAACAAACCGTTGCAGGGCATGATCCCGTACTGGCAGGTGCCTCTGACCCAGTGATTCAGATTCACCTTGCCGGAATCGACGTTGATAAACTCCACGCCCGAGCGGCTGGCAAGGATGAATCGGTTTGTCGCTTTCGGGCGATAACAACGAGCGTGTGCGAGGGTTGGATACTCCCAGGCCTTGGACGTTTCCAGTGTCTTCTCAAGTTCGCCGGTAATTGCATTCAGACCTTCACCGAAGTCCGTACCACCGCGCTGCCCCGTGTAGCCCCGCCACATCAATCCATTGATGACAAAGATATCCGGCGGCGAACTGAATCCTTCACGAGCAGAACACGTCCACAGGATCCTGCCGTCCGTGACAGAGACCGCAGACAGTTTGCGAAAGTCGGCCACGTACGCAATATCGTTCTGAGCTGTCAGCGTAGGGCTGGCCCAGGAGATTGTTTTCTTGTTCTTGCCAAGATTAACAGGATGGTCGACCTTCCAGACTTCGTCGCCTGTGTCCAGCGCCAGACAGGCCAGATGCTTATCGGTCTGATACATAACCTTCTGACCAGAGACCACCAGGGGAATCAGCGTGTTGGCGCTGACTCGCTGGCGCCAGAGTATGTCGCCCGTTTCCGCATTCGCTGTGACGATGGTTCGCCTTGCCGTGTCGGGACCGTTTCGGCGGACTTCCACCTGACTGGTGCCGGCCAGCATGATCAGCTTGTCGTCGACACGAATGATCTGTCGAGTCTGCTCGGTCCCGTCATAAGTGATCAACTCTTTTCCGGTGGCCGCATCCAGCGCCAGTACCGGCTTGTCGTCGCCCGTACTCATGTACACCTGCGATCCGACGGCCACCAGCCGGAACGGTAAGTCCGCCGGTCCACTGCGAAAACTATGCAGGTGGCTATGCCACTGCTCGATGTTGCGAGTCCACAGCACCAGGCCGTTGAAGGCATCTCGAGCAACAAGCTGCCACCGCGCCGGCATGCGGATATCTGCCGTTACGCCCATGTCCACGACGGAGAAAAGCCGTCCGCCAGAAGAGACCATGGCACTGACACTGGCCAGTTGTTCGTGACCGCGAGCGAACTTGGGGTCGCCGACCCATTGCACGTGTCTGGGCACGCCAACAACGTCATCCTGAGCAACGGCGTTGTTATCGGGACCATGCAGGTAGTGCGTCCATTCGTCGATTTCTGCAGGCCATGCTTTGACGGTCTTCTGCCAGGTGCCACCCGACTTGACGAAGGCTGTACCGTTTGGAGCCAGTACGCGCAGGACTTCTGTCACAGGGACGTCACCCAGTCCTTCGGCGACCAGAAGATTTACCAGGTTGTCGGTATATGGAAGATGCGAGTGGTCCCAATGCTGCACAGACACTTTGCCGTACAACTTCTTTTGCTTGATCTGCTGCCGAGCCGGACCGACAGCGTCGCGATTACGGTAGAGCCCGTGAACGACAAAGTGGTCGTTACTGAACAGATCCGCAGTGGCATCACCGTTACCGTCTGCCAGATGAACAACAAGCCCGCCAGTGACACCGCTGGCCGGCACCAGTTCCTGCATGGAATCAAACGATCGCTGCGGGTCTGCGGCCTGGCTGTGATTGGTAAGTATCAACAAAGCCAGAAGGGGCAGTATTGGGGCGGTGTTTTTCACGGTTGTTGCTCCGGATCAGTCCTGCGAATAACGACTGCTGGATACCCTAACACGGCCGCCGTGGCGGAGCAAATCGTTCGGTGAAGGCGGCCGAAAGTCACTGAGAATGGACCATGCCAATGGAGGCGAGAACTACGCAGGCAACACCACAGGAAAGCACTTCGCCGTTGCTGTCGATCAGCCAATCATCATACTCTGATTGGTGAGAGTTGATAATCTGGTATGCTCACATGACACGGCAGATCCTTGCCACGTCCACAGCGCAATCCACCAGGCATTCTCAAACCATGAACCGAGAAACAGTCGACGACTCCGAATCGCTGGCCGAAACTCTTTCGGAACTGCTGAACGAAAACATAACCGTCAACAACGTCGAAACTCAGGAGCGCGATGGAGTCAGACTGTCTGTTGTCGAGATGAGCTATTTACCGACAAGCGACTCATCTCACGGATCGACACGGGTGCAGCAAACGGGTGTCATGCTTGAGGACGATACTCTTGAAGTCCCGCAGTTCGCGCTGTGGCCTCATTTCAAAAGAATCGTCGGAAAAATCGTGTCGGCCGTCGGCCACATGCCGGACATTAATTTTGACGACTCACCGGACTTCTCAAAAGAATATCACCTCCTAGGCTGGAATGAAGAAGCCGTGCGAACGCTGTTCATTCCGGAGGTTCGAGATCATCTTGCGCAGCACCCCGGATGGACGGTTCGCGGCAACCGCAGTCAGATTGCGGTGTTCAAGAAGGGGAAGACCTGTAAGCCGGACGATCAGCCGGCGTTTATCAGCGAGTCCTTCGAAATGCTCACGTTGTTTCGGCAAGGCGAACAATGCCTGGATGAACAACCACAGATTGGTCGTTCAACGCAGGTCGCTGATGCGGTGGCAACCGCTCAGCAGATGGGAGGAATCGCAGGCAGTATTCTGCGCAACGCGCTGAAACGAATTTCCTTGACGAACAATGAGATTGATCAGTTTCTGGCACAGCCGAAGCCAAGAATGTCGATTCCAACGGGTCTTCGTCGTCAATACGTCGGTGACGCCAGACCGCTTATCGCATTGGGAATCGCCTTGCTGTTCGTTGCGATCGCACTGCCCATCGTGGTCGCCCTTGCCCTAAGCGGAAACGACCGCTATTTCGGAATTCCTGTGGGCGCCGTATTCCTGCTCGCCGGGGGCTTAACTTTGTTTTTCTCCATTCGCAGCAGTCGCCGCAAACACCGCGTCGTCTGCGAAGGGGAATTAACGTTCGGTCAGGTGACCGCCGTCAAACGGACCAGCACTGAGATCAACGGGCAGAGGAGATATCACCTGCATCTGACGTACGACGTCGCCGGCAGCGAGCACAAGACGCGGACGAACATCTATTCCGGCGTCGAACAGGCGAAAGACTGCATGGAAAGCGGGCAGACTGTTCGCATTCTGGTGGATCCGATGGACAGCAATCGCGTGTTGTGCATCGACACCCTGGCAATCATCGATTGACATCCGCTGCGGCAGTCAATTTTTCCTGCAGTGTCGATCGCGCCTGATTGATGGCGTTCGACGCGGAGAGGGGGTGCCAGCCCGGGGATTCTAGTGTCCGGAAGTGTACGGCGGTAGCGCAACACGCGGAAGCGCCGTATGACAATTGCTGTTCAGAATATCGCCCAGCGAAAGCAACTGTTTCAACAAAGCATCACACACAAAGGGGAAGGCCGCGACGGACTCACGTTGGGTGCTCGCCTCATTCTATTCGCAGTCGCTGCTTCAGCGACTTTTTCCGGGACGACTGCTTCGTGCTCCATGGCACTGGTGCTTTGTCAAAGCCAGCCGGAAAAGGGGGTCACATGAGATAAGAAATGCTGTTTCATGTAGCCGTACAAACTGATCGTTCGATACCTCGCTGCAGCAGCCGCAAACGACTGAAGTGTGGCCACCGACGCGCGCTAGTATCTCTTGATTTTTTCGTCGATAGCCGTCACCAGTCCTAATGTTGTGTCGCTCAACCAGCTCTCTGAAGAAGTTTCGGTCTAGTAACAACATTTTGCGCAGGAGGCTCTCGCTGGTGAATTCGATGGATGCGGAAACGGAAAGCCTCAGGGAGTGCCCTCTTTGTAGTTCGACATCGTGGAGGATGTTGCCTGAACCGGGGCATTGGATCGGCTCGGAGGTGTTCTGCGATCTGTCGGGGAAGATCGGACTGGTCAAGTGTCGCGGTTGCGGCCTCGTCTTCATTACCCCCCGGCCGTCGAGAGCGAAATTGTCCGCCTTCTATTCCGGTGACACTTATTCCTGCCACGAGTTCGCGGGCTCAGCCTCGTCAGGTAAGAAGGCTGACTACATCATGCAGCGCGTTGCAGAATGTCTCTCACCGAGCACCCCCACCACCTTGCTCGACAACGGAGCAGGGGGTGGAGGGTTTCTCACCTATGCCCGCAACCGCGGCTGGCAGGTACAAGGATTCGAGCCCGGCAAGCGGGGTCTGGAGTCCTGCCGATCAGCGGGGTCTGGAAGTGACCGACAAGCTGACGGAACTGCCGTCCGGAGCGTTCGGCCTGATAACCTTACATGCCGTCTTCGAACACTTGGCGAATCCGACTGAGGTTCTGGATGAAATCCGCAGGTTCCTCGCGCCGGACGGCCGCCTCTATATCGAAGTCCCGAATGTCCGCGCTCTGCGAGCTCGGTTGGCAATCCCGTTACTCTCACGCCGATTCGGAGTCGATGAACGGTACCGCGCCTACCCTATCCACCTGATGTACTATTCCGAATGTACGCTTCGCAAAATGCTGGAGAAAGCCGGCTGGGTAGTCGAAAAGTCGTTCACCCTCGGCCTCGGAATGGACGAGTTCTTCACGAGTTCTTCACGAGTTCTGCGACTTCTCACAAGCAGACCCATCTCGCGGGCGGATCGCGTGGCGATGTACCATCAGGCAAGCGGCGATTGCGACATTATCTACGGGATGTCTTCCTTGGTCTTGGCCTTGGTGAGAATTTGGCAGTAATTGCGCATCCTTCCGACTCATAAACACCTCTAGCCTTGAGGGGCTGTTCAGATACGCAGCGAACCCATGATTCGAGGAACCTATGCTCTTACTAATGCGAGCCCGTACGGGTCTGTGCGAGCCCCGGGGCGGCAACAATCCGGGGTCTCCCGGTCGAGTGGCTCAACCCGCTTGGTGTCCGGCCACTGATCTCGGCTGAAAAGTCGGAGCCGTCAGTGTGCAACGCTAATGCCGCCTCAACAGCGGTCTGGGCGTGAAACTCTGCGGGAAACGAAATCGTAAACAGCACATTTTCCATCACGCAGGTTCCAAACGGCTGACTGAATTTCAACTCTTTGCCGCCAAAAAGTACGTCCTGAAACCCCCAGCCTTTGGCGGTGATCGCCGTAGGATAGCCCATCTCTCCGCGCTGAGCGGTCATCGCGAGAAACAGGCCTCGCGATGTTGCATCACCGGCGGCCCTGGATTTCCTGGAACCCGTATTGGGCGCCTGTCGATAGGTTCGCAAAGAACAACCATCAAGCCATGCGTGGGATACGGCGTTCAGGATTTTGTCCCGAGGGCACCCCAACATTTTTGCGGTGACTGCAGCTGAGGCAATCCGCACCAGCATGACATGATCTAGGCCCACACGGTTAAAGGAATTTTCCAGGGCAATCACTCCCTGGATCTCATGCGCCTTGATCATTGCGATCAGGATATCCTTCCTCGTCAGGGAGCGGGCGTCAGTGCGTGTTTGATAGTCCGCCAATGCCAGAATCGCCCCCGGATTGTCCGACGGCTGGCCCCATTCGGCGGCCAGTCAGGTGTCGTTGAAATCCAGCCATCGTACCATCGCTCCGATATTCCGTGCGGCACGAATGGGATCGAGCTCGTAGGCGGTCCCCGGCACCCGGGCACCGACATCGCGTAACTCCGTGCCTGGAACGGTGGGGCTCAACAGCCTGGTGCAGGCCGGATATTGCAGCGCGTACAGTCCGCAACCGATGGTATCCATCCAGCAATAGCGGGCGGTCGCCATCGCTTCGGCGGATGCAGAAACATCGCTGCCGACATAGTGAGTCAGATCCAGCTCGCCCTTGTTAACTTTGCTGTTGTGGCACTCAACGCAGTACTTCTGAACGTACGGCAGAATACTGTCCAGATACTCATCCGTAGCCGCCATGGATGCAGAGGAAAGCGTGACGAATATCGGTGCCAGCAGAGTAAGACGCGGGAGGCTAAGCATATGGGTGCAAGGCACGTAGGTGGGTGGGACACCTCAAGTGCTGAGGTGCCGTGGACGGCATCACTTGACTCTAAAAAACGTGATAGGCCTTTGCGTCCCAGTCTCCTTTCAAGGCAGGGTCGGCTGCACGTTCCAACAGATCGTAATAGCTGTACGGATACTTGAAGACATGCCCGATACCCACAGCACGATCTCCGCGCTGCTTCCAGTAAACAGCGTCAGTCGGCCGCAGTTTGCTTGGCTTGTGATCCGCGATACGTCTCGCATTCGGTTCCGGTCCTCGACGGGTGACGGTCACATACTTGCGAAAGGCTGTGCGACAGCTGTCGGCCCATGCTTCATCACCCATCGCTGCCAGCTCAACAAGCGACTGGCCAAAGGTCAGCATGTGACCGGCGAACCCCTGCCCGAATCCCACGAACCTGTCGACGGCGTCACTGGCTTCGCGCAGAATGAATTTTGACGCGGCTGCCGAATCCGCAAACGGCGGTGGGTCAACGTCGGCATCCGGCATGACGTCGCGCCACGGCGTAAATGACCGAATCAGTTTGCAAACTCCGTCGATTCGTTGAGGAGTCGCTGCACTGGGGATCATGCGAAATGCCTTGATCGCCAGCATGGCGAAAATCGCGTTATGACCGACCTGAAGAAGCACCTCTCCACGCTCAGTCAGCTCTTCGCCGATTCTGGCGACTGCATCCGGGTCAGGCTTTTCGTCGGGAAATGGCTTGCACAGCGCGGAAGACGCCCAGTTGATATTGAACAATTCTTCAATGCGCGATGTGGCCTGGGCGTCCAGCTCGTTATCGACACACATCAAGTGTGCAGCAATGAAGCTGGCGCCGCGATGACCGTCTGTAAAATAATTCAGTTCGTGAGCGCGAGCCAGTGCATTCAGGCCGAGCAGCACCAGGCGATTATCGGACTCGCCGGATGCCTGGCCAAATAGTCTTCCGCCTCCGGCCAACGGTCCCGCCAGCAAAGCACCGACAGCTGCCGACGTCCGCTTTGCAAAGATTCTTCGATCAATGCTGTTGTCCATAATCTGCCCCTTGTTGTTTGGCATGGCAGGTCATATTGATGCCGGCCACATGGTTACAAACCATAACAACCTGCCAGCTATGAACTGCGGTACTAAGAGTCCATTTCCGACCCCTGCATTCAGTGCACAGGATCTGACAACCAACCTACTGGAAGTCAGCAAACCATTGCGGACTGTCGGGATATCGATCTGCCAGCTGATTTCATGCGGGCGTTCGGTTATAGTCAGTACTCAAGATATGTCAGCACCAGCCGTGCTTTCCCAGCGGAGACTTCATAATGCGTTACCAGACAGCGGTTAATTGTTTTGCAACTCTCGCGATTTTTGTCCTGTCAACACATGTTGACGCAGCCGAAAATGCTCGAGTGATGGTGTGGCCCGGCCATGCCCCCGGCGAGACATCGCTGGACGAAGGTACCAACCAGCCGAATCGGGCGGGCGAAATTCCGCCGGTCACTCGGACAATCAAAATTCGTCGCCCGAGTATCGACGTGTTTTCGGCCGACAAGCCCAACGGAACAGCCATTCTTGTGTTGCCGGGTGGCGGGTTTGGAAAAGTCGTGCCGGACAAGGAGGGATCTGAAGCCGCCCCGTGGCTGAACAAATTTGGCATCTCAACGTTTGTCCTGCGATATCGCACCAATGAAGTGACGCCCAAAACGGAACCAGCGTGGCGCCGTCCCTTACAGGATGCTCAGCGTGCTCTGCGAATCATTCGTACGCGAGCCGCCCAATGGAATGTGAATGTTGATCGAGTGGGTGTGCTGGCGTTTTCGGCAGGCGGTCAGGTTGGTTCCATTCTGCATACCGCTGAAGGACAACCGGCGTATGAGGCCATGGATGCGACAGATGAGCAGGATTGCTCGCCCGATTTTTCGCTGCTGATTTATCCATGGAACGTCTTCGATCAGTCGACCGATGACCTATTGCCGGAAATCAAACCGTCAAAGACGTCGCCACCGGCATTCATCGTGCACACCCACGACGACCGGTCGTCGGCACTGGGCAGCGTGCTGATCTACGCCGGCTTGAAACGACACAATATCCCTGCCGAACTGCACGTCTACGAAAACGGTGGCCACGGATATGGCATGAGAGCCGTCGCCGGATCGCAAATCGGCACATGGCCCGCTCGCGCAGGGGAATGGCTACAGCTTCGGGGCCTGGCCGAAGCTGCGGATCGACAGTAAGCAGACAGATCAGAATACGTCTGACCACGGTCAGAGCGAAATCGGAACAGATGTGCACTTTCGAGCGGATCTCTCGCTGGCCCGTTCGTCGTCAGATGGAAAGACTCACCCCATGATGGTCCTGTCAAAGACGGCCTGTTGTCATCAACTGTTCAGCATATTCTTTTTGTTGTCACTATCGGTATTCACAGGCAACTCCGTTCTGGCTCAGCCGGCTGATCAATACAACGTCGGTGTCGCTGTTGTAGACGTTACTCCGGACTATCCGATCCGGCTGAACGGCTTCGGCAATCGTCGCCAAGAAACGGAAACCGTGTCGCAACGGATTTTCGCGCGAGCCCTCGCCATTTCACATGGTGATCAGGCGCCGCTGGTTCTGGTAACTCTGGACAGCCTGGGTGTGCGAACTTCGATGGTGGATGAAGTGGGCCGGCGTCTGCAGGAATCACACCAGCTTCCGCGACAGAATCTTGCTCTGACGTTCTCACATTCACACTGCACCCCAAAGGTCAATGGCGCCAGTGACAACATTTTCAGCACAGCAATTTCAGCAGACCACCAGAAACACATTGACCGTTACACGCAGGAACTGACGGATCACATTACGCTGGCGGCCCGCAAGGCGATTGATGGACGTTCGCCGGCGCAACTGGAATGGGCTGTCGGACAGGCCGGCTTTGCCAAGAACCGTCGTACCGCCGGCGGTCCGGTTGATCACGATTTGCCAGTGCTGGTTGTCCGCGACGTCAAGACCGGCCATCCAAGAGCGATTTACGTTTCGTATGCCTGTCATTGCGTGACATTGTCCTTCAATAAAGTCAGTGGAGACTGGGCGGGACACGCGGCCGCCATGATTGAACGACGTTTCCCGGACTGCGTCGGCCTGGTATCCATTGGAGCCGGTTCTGATCAGAACCCCGTCAGTCGAATCAGCGGCGACCCGGGCGACAATGTTGCAGCGGCCGAACAGCAGGGTGTTGAAATTGCCACCGAGGTTGAACGTCTGTTGGGTGGTCGTTTGAAACGCATTTCCGGCAAACCCACAGCACTACAGCAAACGATCGCCCTGCCTCTGAATGAACTGCCGACTCGGGAACGATTGATCGAACAAACCGGCAAAGGGCGCGCCACCGACCGTTACAACGCCACAACACAGCTGGCACGACTGGATCGCGGAGAAAAGCTGATTTCTGAAATCGCTTATCCCATTCAAACCTGGTCCTTTGGTGACAGTTTCTGCATGAACTTCCTGGCTGGCGAGGTGTGTGTGGACTATGCACTGCGACTGAAGTCCGAAATCGATCAGGAACGGTTCTGGCTGAACGCCTACAGCAATGACTTTGGCTGCTACATTCCGTCAGAGCGACTGGTGGCAGAAGGAGGGTACGGTGGCGGTGCCGAAGTGCCCTACTTCGCACTGCCGACAACGCTGCAGGCGGGCCTGGAGAAGTTGATTATTGACGAGGTCCATCGTCAGGTACCGGATGCCTTTCATGTGCCCAAAGGCACTCAGGGAGTCGCACCGAAGACGCCGGAAGATTCGCTGCGATGCATGAAGACTCACGACAGTCTTGAAGTTCGCCTGGCAGCAGCAGAGCCCCAGGTGACCGATCCCGTGGCCATCGACTTTGGTCCCGATGGACGATTGTGGGTCGCCGAAATGAGTGACTACGGCCGAGACATGTATGAGGAGTTCGAGCAGACAAGTCGAGTTCGGTGGCTGCGGGATTCCGACGGTGATGGCTATTTCGAAGAAGCAAAAACGTTTGTGGACGGCCTGCGGTTTCCAACCGACGTCAAGGTGTGGCGCGACGGACTGCTGATCTGCGACGCGCCTGACATTCTGTTCGCCCGCGACAAAGACGGCGACGGAATCGCGGACGTTACACGAAAGCTGTTTTCCGGCTTCGAAATCCGCAACGCTCAGGCCAGAGTCAACAGCCTGCGCTGGGGACTGGACAACTGGATCTACGGTTCATGCGGACTGTTCGGCGGCACGATCAAGAGTCACCTGACGGGGCAAACCGTCAATTGCAGCAACCGTGACTTTCGCATGAACGCGGACACAGGAGCCATCGAACCGATATCCGGTAGAACTCAGCAGGGCCGCGACCGTAACGACTGGGGCGACTGGTTTGGTTGCTCAAACGGAACGCTGCTGCGAGCGATCCCATCTGACCACGGGTACGCGCAGCAAAATTCCTTTACCACTCTATCGTCTCCGCCGGGACTGGTGGCAGACACTGCTGCACATTCGCTTTATCCTCCCGAAAGTCTGGTTACTTTCGAACTTTCCGGCGCACCGGGACGTGCAACGTCGGCGTGCGGACTGGGCATTTATCGCGATTCGCTGCTGGGTGCCGAGTTCACGGACGACGCATTCACGTGCGAGCCGGTGCATCAGTCGGTGCACCGAATTAATCTGTCACGCAACGGTCATGGATTCACAGGTATGCGTGGCGCCGGTGAAGAATCGATGGAATTTCTAAGCTCCACCGATCGCTGGTTTCGTCCGGTACAGACACGGACGGGTCCGGACGGCGCACTATGGGTGGTGGACATGTACCGCTACGTAATCGAACATTCACGATGGATTCCTCAATCGACGCTGGCAGAACTGGACGTGTTTGCCGGAAAACGACGTGGACGGATTTATCGTGTCGTGCCCAAACAAAGCAGCGAGGGTCCAAAGCCCGCAGTTAAGCAGGACTTAATTCCAGTCCTCAGCGGCCTGCCTGAAAACGCACTTGCAGAACAACTGGATTCTGCCAACGGAACGATTCGCGATCTTGCCCATCAGATGCTGGTCTGGCGGTCGGTGAAATCCATCGCTCCGAAAATCCGAATGGTCGCTGAAAAATCGGACCGGCCCGCGGCACAAATCCAGGCTCTGGCGGCGTTGGACGGACTGGGGCAATTGCTTCCGACTGATGTTGCGAAAGCGTTGGACTCAGACATACCCGAAGTCGTGCGTTTCGCCGTGCAACTTGCCGAACGTTTACTGAAAAACGATGCAGAACTGCAGTCCCGATTTGCTGCGCTGGCACACGCCGACAGCGTCCGGGTACGACGCCAGGTAGCTCTTTCAATCGGCGCAAATAGAAGACCGGGGCAAGCCGTTCCGGGCGCCGCCGCAATATTAAGCACACTGATCAGCGCGGCAGAACCCGACCCATATGTGCGCTCGGCAGCTCTGAACTCCGTGAGTGCAGACAACATCAATTCGGTTCTGAATGCCTATCTGGGTCGCCCTGCTGCTGAACAAACGAATAACATTCGCCGCAACCTTTTGTTGCTGGCCGTTCGTGTGGGAGATTCGGCCGCGGTCGAGCGAGCGTTGCAGGTGTGTCTGCAGAATTTCGACAATGGATCGCTATCACACGAAGCCGCAGCACTTCTGGCCGCAGCTTTGGACGGCCTGGACTCGCGGCCGGCGACGGCTCAGCTACAGCTCACCTCTTCCACGGCTCAACACCTGCGCGAGCTGCATAAGAAGGCCATGGACACAATTACCAACGCCAATGAGCCGGATGACGTGCAAATGGCAGCTCTCAGCCTGTTGGGGCGAAGTTATGGTCTGATGACAACGCGAGTTGTTAACGACGACACAAGTCGTGAAACGTTCCGGCCAGCGCAACGTGCTGAAGCCACTGCCTCACTGATATCAGCACGACATTCAGGCGCCATTCAACGAGCCGCCATCACGGCCCTGTCCAGTACTGCAGCCAGTGGCACCACTCCGATGTTATTGAACGCCTATGCGGCCGTCGGAGCGGAATCGCGTCTGGCGATTGCTGATGAACTGATGAGCCGAAACAGCAGCATGCTGGAACTGCTGTCAGCCATCGAATCAGGCAGAATTCGGCCTGAAATCCTGGACGCCGCACGACACAGTAAACTGCTGTCGAGTACCAATGCGGATGTGCGCACTGCCGCCGAACGAGTATTCAATGCCTCCGGCACGTCGAGTCGTGCAGCGGTGCTGAAGTCGTTGGACGATGTGATCAGCATGAACGGCAACGCACCTCGTGGCCGGGACGTTTTTAAGAAACGATGTTCCACATGCCACAAGCTTGAAGACCATGGTCACGTCGTTGGCCCTGACTTGCTGGCGCTGACGAATCGCGACCCGCGCTGGCTGCTGACGACAATCCTTGATCCCAACAAAGAAGTCGATGCTCGCTATGTGGCGTGGACCGCCGTGACAGTCGACGGACGAACGGCTTCCGGCATGATTGTCAAAGAATCCGTAGATTCGATACTTCTGCGTGAGGCCGGCGGGAAGGAGCACCTGATTCCGCGAAGCGAACTTGAGGAGTTTCGTTCGTCGGAACGTTCTGTGATGCCGGAAGGACTGGAGCGCGACATGTCGGCTCAGGATTTCAGCGACGTGATTGCCTATCTGGCAAGCTTCGAAGCGCCTCCCAAGCACCTGCCAGGAAATGAACCAAAAACGATCACCCCGGATGAACAGGACCGTCTGTTGCTGACGGCTGTTTCTGCTGAGCTTCGCGGAAGCGATATTACCTTTGAAGCACCGTTTGCCAATATCGGCTATTGGCATCACCAGGAGGATTCGGCAACCTGGAAAGTGCGGCTGCCAAAGTCCGGCAAGTACGACATCTATATCGACGCAGCCTGCGCCACGGCGGCAGCTGGCAATCAGTTTCGCATCGACGGCATCGCTGAACCGGTCAGTGGTACAGTTGCAGAAACGGGAGGATGGGATCGATACCGACAACAGAAAATCGGAACGACGCGGCTGAACTCCGGCGGCCAGGCCATCATCGTTCGTCCGGATGGTCCGGTAAAACAGGCGCTGTTTGATCTGCGCGAAGTGCGACTGGTTCCGGTCGGAATGCAACCTGGGTTTGCGGCAGCCAGTCTCACGGAAACACCGTTGCCCCGGTATCCGCCGGAGATCACTCCCTTCCTGCTGGACGAATCTCAGCCTGTGGCACGCCGCCAGAAAGTGATCGACCAGCGACCTGGCATGGGTCCCGGTATTATTTCGTTGTTGGCTGCGGGAATCAAAACCGGTGATGTCGACAACGAATACCAACGCATCCCGTGGCTGTGGCGAGTCGCCATCGCTGTAGGAAAACGCAACGACGGCGGCGAGATCCGTGACGTTCTGGAAACCAGCGTCCCCGCAGCAGGCAGTTCTCTGCGCGACTGGCAGGCTGTGGTGATTGGCGGCGGACTTGTTAACGGCGCATCACAGCTTGGCTTCTGGCCGAAGCGACGCCTGTCCGAGATTCTCGACGGCTTGCCTGTGGTCAATGCACGCTGGCCTGCCATGTTACAACTGTCTGCTGCAATGGCCCACGATGACCAGGTTCGAGCCGGTACACGGTACGACGCCCTGCGGATGGTCGCTTTGATGGACGAAGAGGACGCCGTTCCACACTTGTTGAAATATCTGACCAAAGGCACAAATCCTGAACTTCAAATGGGCGCCGTGAGTGGTCTTGTGGACGTTGAATCAACGGAAGTCATAGTCGCTCTGACAACATCGCTCAGCTATCTTGAAGGTCGCAATCGCTTCCTTGCCATAGAAGGCCTGCTGCGCACGAATGAACGAGCCGCAGCATTGACGACGTTGCTGCGGCAGAACAAGCTGGTGCTGCAGCCGCAGGAACGTCAATCGCTGCTGGAACACAGCGTCGAACAAATACGCTCCCGGGCGAATAATCTCTTAACGGAATGAATGCCCGCAGAAACTGAGATTCATGAATGGACAGTCCGTGAAACCCGCTCAGGACACCTGATCATGCTCCGAATCCGATTCGTTCATCGATTCAATCTTCCAATGTGTGCAGCCCTGGTGGCAGGCCTTTCCATCGGTCACGCGACTGGTGCGACAGAAGATTTCGTGATGAACGAAGATCAATCTGCGTACCAGTCACATCCCGGCGCGGTGGTGACTTCGACGGGTAGCATGTGGGTCGCGTGGCATACATATTCCGCAGGGCACGACCGCATTGACGTCCGTCAGTTTTCTGCAGACGGCACGTCGCAACCGGTGACAACCATCAGCAACAACGAAGAAATCGCCGGTCCTCCCACTGTTGTTGCAGGGCGACATGGTTCTGTCTGCGTGATCTGGTCAGCGCGATCCGACGCGGGGTGGCAGATTCGTGCTCGCGAGTATCGTAACGAAAAGTGGAAATCAACGGTCAACCTTTCAGCCACCGAGTCAGATGCCATTTACCCCACGGCCGCCACGACTCATGACGGCAGAGTGATGGCCACATGGAGTCAGAAAACCAGCGAGGGCTTCCGGATCGTGGCTCGCGTTTTTGACAAAGGAGTCTGGAGCACATCGCTTAAAGTGTCTGACGGCAAGTCAGATGCCTACCGGTCAACGGTCGTAACCGACGAGCGCGGGACTGCATCAGTATTCTGGGATGCGTATGAAGACGGCATTTACGTGATCAAGAGTCGAAGCCTGCTGCCAAAACCCGGGCCTGTGCAGCAGGTTTCCCCCGCTGGACGCCATTGTCTGAAACCAACTGCGATTGCAAATTCCGACGGATTGTGTGTGGCGTGGCTGAGCAAGCAGGATGTGATTGGTGGGCCGGGTGTCATCAGCCAGTGGCACATTCTGCAGGCGGCGGTCCGCGTTGGTGGTGCATGGCAGCTGGTGACAGACTCTGACGGAGACCCAACGGCCGCTGAGTTGACCCACGGGTTGATGGGGCAGATCGAACCTCGCGTCGTGGCGACCGGCGGCTATCTGGGTCAGCGGACGCAACCCATGCTGCTGAGAAATGGAGATGACATTTGGTTAATGTGGGAGCGAAAATCGAATCACAAAGGCAGCACCCCAAATGTCGTCGGTGAACTTGTTGGTCGCCGCCTGCACAGTGGACGATGGGAGAAGCCAGTTCTGCTGCATCATGGCCTCGTCGACTATCACCTGCCACACTCGGACGAAGTCACTGACGGGCGTTTCAGAGTTCTCGCCTCGCGCCTGCCTCGCAATTCAAGACGCATCTATGAATGTCTGAATCTGAACCTGACAGATGCCAGCGAATTTCAACAGGAAAAATGGCTCGGCTGGGAACCTGTCGATCTACCGATTCGAGAGGAACTGACACCGCGCCAGAACATTACGATTGCCGGTAAATCATACCAGCTGTTCTGGGCTGACATGCACTGTCATAGCGGTCTGACGTGCGATGCCGAAGGAGAACCCGACGAACTGATGCATTATGCGCGGGATCGCGCGAAGCTTGACGTTGTCGTCTTCACCAACAACGACTTTTTGTATGACGCGCCATTGACGGGATACGAATACGCGCTGAGCAACGACTTTGCCCGCTTCTATGCTCGGCCCGATTTTCTGGCTCTGCCCGGTTACGAATGGACGTCTCGCATCCCGGGCCGTGCGGGTGCTCGAGATGATGATCCCGGTAACTGGACGCCTCCCTATCAGAATCGGTCGTTTCCGAACCATCGCAGCGTGGTGTATCCGCCCACGGGTGGACCGATCATTCGTTTTCCGGAAGTCGGCAACGATATCAACCGACTGAATGCAGCCGTTGAAAAGGCGGGAGGCCTGACGTTTACACAGCACGACAACTTCAAAGTGTCGGGCCATGCCGTCGAAGTTGGCATGGAACTGACATCGGGATGGCGAAACTACATCGCTCGCGTGCCGAAACTGTTCCATGAACCATTGAACAATGGGGCTCGAATGGGCTTCGTTGCGTGCGGTGATTCTCATCGCCGTGCACCAGGATTAAGCGGTGCGTTAACCGGGATCTATGCGGAAGAACTGACCGCCACGGCTATCTTTGACGCTCTGTGGCAACGTCGTTGTTTCGCGACGAATGGTTCCCGGATCCTGATCGATTCCCGCGCCAACGACGTGTTCATGGGCGATGAGGTTACGGTAAGCGAATCACAGGTTAGTCTGACGTTAGCGGCGGTTGGAACACGCCCGATCACATCGGCGACGCTCATTCGCAATGGAGTTGAACTACATCGTGTTTCCGGATCCGACGATCGCGACTTCAGTGTCGAGTTTACAGATACCGACGTACCGACGGGCACGCACTGGTATTACTGGCGTGTCACACAGGAACGAGATGCCCCGGTTCTGCCAGGCAATCTGATGGCAGCCCACGGTCACGTGGCCTGGTCCACGCCGGTGTGGGTGACTGCGAAACAGGGCGACCCAATTGAGTGATGCCTGAACATTCTGGTACGATCATCGCGACGTCATCTGCAACTTCAACAGCACCACATTCACCACAAACAGGGAATTATCCTATGACAATCCGACGACGAGACTTCCTTGCCGCAACCGCTGCCCTTGCGGCCGTTTCTCAGCCAGCTCTTTCCGCCGGTTTTGCGACACCCGCTACAGCCCGCAAGCTTAAGCTGGGACTGGTCACATACAACTGGGGTAAAGCATGGGATGTGCCGACAGTCATCCGCAATTGCGCAGCAACGGGCTTTGCCGGAGTCGAACTTCGCAGTACTCATAAGCATGGCGTCGAAATCACGATCGATGCAAACCGACGAACAGAAGTGCGGAAACAGTTCGCAGACAGCGATGTCGAACTGGTTGGGCTAGGCAGTGCGTGCGAGTATCACGCGGTGGATCCGGCGGTGCTGAAGAAAAATATCGACGAGACGAAACAGTTTGTCAGACTATGCAAAGATGTCGGTGGGACGGGCGTGAAGGTGCGTCCCAACGGGCTGCCGAAAGAACGTTCCGTCGAGCAGACTCTGGAGCAGATCGGGCGTTCGCTGAACGAAGTCGGCAGGTTTGCTGGAGAGCACGGTATTCAGATTCGAGTGGAAGTTCATGGGCGAGGCACCAGCGAAATCGCGCACATGAAGACAATTTTCGATATCGCCGATGATCCGAATGTCGTGGTGTGCTGGAACTGTAATCCGACAGACCTTACCGGCGATGGACTCACGGCAAACTATCGGTCGTTGCAGAATAGGATGGGAACTATCCACATTCACGACCTGCGAAATAACAAGTATCCGTGGGAAGAATTGTTTCCACTGCTGCAGGACACAACAGCGGAATCATTCACGGGATGGGCGTTGCTGGAAGAAGGTTCTGTACCGCAGGACATCGTGCCAGCGATGAAGGAAAATCACGAACGCTGGAAGGTCCTCACGTCGTAGCTTTGTCGACTGCCGCCAGAGCTGATTCAAAAGGGGATCAGCGGCGCAATGGCCGAGGCCGCGACAGAATTTCATTGACGATAATGGCGTTGCGAACGCCTTCAGGGTTTCTGAGCATTTTTGCGACCGCCGCTGCGGCCGAAGATGTTTCCGCAGAACTGGTCGCCATTGTGGGCATTTCCAGTTTTCTGTTGCCCAGGTGTTCTTCTACGCTGTCCACAATCGTGGCGTCAACATATTCGCCTACATCGTGGTTCATATGTTCTGAAACGTGCTGACCAATGAACTTGTCAACGTGTGCAGCGACTCCCGATCCGACCTTCCGCTCTCCCAGACGACGGGATTTTGACGACGATGTCAGCGGCTCCCGACGCCCACGGGATTCACGTTCTTCCTGCTGTTGCGGCTGCTTTTCACGCTGGCCGCGTTTTGCCTCTGCTTTTCGTCGCAGCTGCTTCTGCCGCCGTCTTACAAGTTCCTCATCGTCTTCCTGACGAGGCTGCTTCTTTCCGGAGACTTCGGACAAGAACGCCTCGATCTCAGACTGCACGCGCTGTTTACGACCGGGATTCGCCTGTACACGCTGTTTTTGTTGTTGCCCCTTTTCATTTGCTTTGGAGATCGAAAAGACGATCCGCAGAACAATAAAAACGATGATAACAATCCACTGCATTTGTGCGTGGCTCCGGAGACTGTGTCGGGCAAGACGAGATTTTTGTCGAATATTTCTAATCGCTGCCGGCAGGACCGGCTCCGGCAATTGAGTGTCTCATACTGGTATCCGCCTGCACATTCTTAAGTTCGTAATAGTCCAGCAGTCCCAGTTTTCCGCTCGTGAATGCATCAGCGACGGCTTTCGGCACCTGTGCCTCAGCAAGTACCACTTTCGCTCGGTTCTGCTGAATTCGAGCGATCATCTCCTGTTCGCGAGCTGTCTGGTCCGCCCGCAGCTGTTCTGCTTTCGCCTGTGCTACTCGCATGTCGGCTTCAGCCTGATCAGCCTGCAGACGAGCTCCGATATTTTCGCCGACATCAATGTCGGCGATATCGATGGAAACGATTTCGTAAGCCGTGTTCCCTTCCAGGCCCTGTCCAAGCACCGTCTTGGAAATGTTATCGGGATTCTCAAGCACGCTCTTGTACGAATCCGTGGAACCGATCGCCTGAACGATGCCCTGGCCAACTCGGGCAATGACGGTTTCTTCGGTCGCTCCACCGATCAGCTGCGCCAGGTTCGTTCGCACTGTCACACGTCCGCGAGCACACAATTGAATACCATCGCCGGCGACTGCATCCAGCGTGCCCGCTGACCGCTTGGGATCCGGACAGTCAATAACCTTTGGGTAGACGCTGGTACGTACGGCATCCAGCACGTCCCGGCCGGCGAGGTCGATCGCCTGGGCTGTATCCCAATCCAGATCGATTTCTGCTCGCTGAGCCGCAATGAGTGCTCGAATGACATTGGGGACATTTCCGCCCGCCAGATAATGAGCTTCCAGTTTGCTGTGTGTGATCGGAAAAATCTTCGTCAGCCCCGCCTGAACCGCCATGATCATGCTGCGGACAATGACCGTCGGGTTTACCTTTCGGAACCGCATCGTAATCAGATCGAGCAGACCAATGCCGGCGTTGGTCATCTTGCATTGCAGCCACAGGCTCGCAAATTGCGCGAAGTACGCCAGAAAGATAATGACGAACAGCAGGATGATCACGATGCCAGCCCAGCCGGCCGGGGTTTGAGCAAGTATCATCAACGCAGGAATGATCTTCATCTTAAGAATTCTCCATTCGTCATCTGACGCTCATGACTCTGCTTCACGTCACACTCACCGCAATGCATTGCCTGGAAAAACGGCAGTCAATGCCTCTCGTCCGGACCAACGTCCTTCAGAATACGAATCTTTCAATTCACGCGATCGACGGATACGAACAAACCGTATTCAGGCAGCACTTTCCCGATTAGCGACGGCCATGCCACACTAACCATCACCGGTATAGTTCTCTGGAATCTCAAAGTCAAGGGGACTGCCCCCGTCGGCGTCCTGCCCGCCCTTTGTGACATCCACGTCCTGTTGTTCCGTTCCATCGGACGACTGGTGGTCCGGATCCACGTCTGGTGTTCCGACCACCACTGTCGCCGCCGGTTCGCCTGGCGACGATACATTGGACTGAGCTGTATTTTCTACTGGAGACTTCTCCGATATCGCACGGACAACCAGTCGATTGCCCCTGGCAGCGGTCACAAGGACGGGGCAGCCGGATTCGATGGGCATGCCCGGCGATTCCGCATGAAACCGCTCGCCGCCAACATTGACCATTCCCCCGGGCGTCAACAACGATGCTGCCTGACCAGTTTGGCCAACAAGCGAGGCCAGTCGACCTTGTGCCGCAGTCGCCGAATCGCCCGAACTCTGGCCTGGACCGCGCAGTACGATTCGATCCCCCAGTGTCGTGTTTTCAAGCAGGAACAACATGCCGCCAAGGACCGACGGAATACCCAAGACCCAGAACCCCGCGTACGTCCAGAAATAGCCGGGGTTCGCGGGCCACCATGCCTGCCACGCGGACCATGCCGAAATCAGCAGGGTGATCGCCGACATGATGCCAATCATACCGAAGCTGGGAATCATCAGTTCCAGCGCCAGAAGAAACAGGCCGACAATCAATAGAATTGTTGCAAGCACACCTGCGTCGGGCATGATACTCACCGTTCTGCGGCTTGGCCGCACCCAGGATTGAGCTCTCGCTCAGAGCTACACACAGACCAGACTATGTCGAAATTAACAAAGTCCTCAAAATGTTCCACCATCGTTGTTGATGTATTGTTCGTTCATGACCGTGTTCTGTCCACAGAACAGCCGTTTTCTTCGGGTGGCACGGTGACGCTGCACTGATATTCTCGCTACGATGGCCGCCCCGTATGTTGATTCGCGTGACTCTGGATTGATCGGTCCGACCACGTCAGAACGATCCTGCCGTGATTGTGAACCTGTTTTCGTCCAGGGAATAGTTATGCCTTTCAGGCCGTCTGTGCAGATGTTAGGAATGAGCAGCTCGCTGCCGCTGGGTGTCGGGCCTGAAATAATGACATCAGGTTCTCGTGAATAGCCGTCGCTGATGTGTGAAACCATATTGTGTGACAATGCGTTGATGGCAGCCGAGATGCTGCGCCGCGGCCAGCTTGTCGCATTCCCTACGGAAACGGTCTATGGACTGGGTGCGGATGCAACAAATTCGGATTCTGTGGCCGGAATCTTTGAATCCAAACAGCGGCCTGAGTTTGATCCGCTGATCGTTCACGTGGCTGACATCGCCGCAGCCGAACAGATAGTGGCCGATTTTCCGGAAGTGGCCAGGAAGCTGGCCGCAGAATTCTGGCCGGGGCCACTGACGCTGGTGCTACCCAAGCGGCCTCATATCTCCGATCTTGTGACTGCGGGGCTGCCGGGCGTCGGCCTGCGAATTCCCAAACATCCTCTTGCCATTGAACTGCTGCAAGCGGTCGGTCGCCCCGTCGTTGCCCCCAGTGCAAATCCATTTGGTGGCGTCAGTCCAACAACAGCCGGTCATGTTGTCGATGGTCTGGGCGGCAGGATCGATGGTGTTCTGGATGGTGGTCCCTGTGACGTCGGCCTTGAATCGACTGTGGTTTCGCTGATGACAGACCAGCCGATGCTGCTGCGTCCCGGTGGATTGCCCATTGAAGACATCGAAGCCGTGATTGGCACGGTTCAGCGGGCCGTCAGCGACCCATCGCAGGACAATGCCGCTCAACCTGCCCCAGGCATGTTAAGCCGTCATTACGCACCCGCGACAATGCTGCGAGTCATTCCAATCGACGACGCAGCAGCGACAATCGAAGGCAAACGCTGCGGTTTGCTGACTCATGGAGAACATCCGTTCCCTCAGGGATTTGAGCAAATTGAGCAGCTTTCGGACACTGGTGACCTGCGAACGTGTGCTGCAAACTTTTTTGCCGCGCTCAGAAGTCTCGACTCAGCGAATCTGGACGTTATCATCGCCAGAAGTTTTCCAGCCACCGGGCTGGGAATCGCCCTTAACGACCGGCTGCGCCGGGCAGCTTTTGTGTGACTTGATTCTATGAAACATACTCAGATTTTGATTATCGCGGCAGCCTGTTGTGTCAGTATCGGGCTGCGTTTTCTTGATACTCCACTGCTGAACTTTTCGTCGGTCGTGGCACTGGCGCTGCTGTGCGGTTCAGTCGTGCGACACCCGGTTGCATTCCTGCTGCCACTGGGTGTTCGAGTGCTCACGGACGTGTTGCTGCATTTGAAAACCGGACATGGGTTCTTTCCCAGCTGGCCTCTGGACTATTCGGCGTACGTGTTGATTTTTCTTGTCGGCCGTCAGGTTGCCCCCAAACGCTATACAGCCGTGATCGGCGGCAGCATCGCATCAATCGCAATTTACTTCCTGCTGAGCAACTTTGGGGTGTGGCTGATCTGGCCGGACACCTATTCTCGCAGTGCGGCGGGACTGGTCGAATGTTTCGTCAAAGCCATTCCTTTTGCACGCGGCACAATACTGGGCAACCTGATTGCCGCTCCCGTTTTCTTTGCGATGTGGAATGCGTTTGCCGTGACAGATGACGGTGGCCTGCTCGCGAAAAAGAGCAAACCCGTGCTGGCATCGGCGGACGACCAATAGTCGTGGCCCACACTGCCGTGCCCCAGCCGAGTCGGCTCGATTCTTCTGCCATTTGTCTCAGCAAAAGCGACACAAGCTTATGATGTTGTCCTGCCTGACACTGTTCTTATGCCTGTCCGCTAGGGCTCCATCAGCTATTGTGACAGCAGAAGTCACGACCGTCGCCGGCACCAGCACCGACGGCAATTCCGGCGACGGGGGAACGGCCGATCGGGCGTCGGTATCACAACCTTTCGGAATTGTGATCGGTCCCGATCAAGCTCTGTATATCTGCCAAGTCGGTTCTCATGTGATTCGCCGAGTGGATCCGAAAACCAACGTCATTTCAACAGTCGCCGGCAATGCTCAAAAAGGCTACACCGGAAATGGCGGGCCAGCGACCGCGGCAGCACTGAATGAACCGTACGAAGTGCGGTTCGACAGCGACGGGAACATGTTCTTTGTGGAAATGCAGAATAACATCGTCCGAAAGGTAAATGCGACCACCGGCATTATCGAATTGATCGCCGGCAGTGGAGCAAAGGGATTCGGCGGCGACGGCGGACCGGCCACACAGGCCCAGCTCAGCCGGCCGCATTCCATTGCCCTGGACAACAGGGGCAATCTGTATATCTGCGACATTGGAAATCATCGCGTGCGCAAGGTCGATCTTGCAACGGGCGACATTTCCACCTTTGCCGGAACAGGTGAACGCAGGCCAACACCGGATGGCTCACCCATCGCAGGCACGCCGACAAATGGCCCGAGAGCGCTCGACTTCGACGGCCGGCACAACCTGATTCTGGCACTACGAGAGGGGAACGCGATCTATCGCATGGACCTGAACACGAACACTCTGCACCACCTGGCCGGTACCGGAAAAAAAGGCTACTCAGGAGACGGAGGGCCGGCTCGGCAAGCCGCGCTTTCCGGCCCCAAGGGAGTTGCCCTGGGACCTAACGGTGATGTTTACTTCGCAGACACCGAAAGCCACACGATCCGTGTCATCCGGGTCTCGACAGGTATTGTCGAAACTGTCGTCGGTGACGGTATGAAGGGCGATGGTCCCGACGGAGTCGCGTCAAAGTGCCGCCTTGATCGGCCGCACGGAGTGTTTGTCGATGCCGACGGTCGCGTCTACATCGGTGACAGCAACAACCACCGCGTCCGAGTACTGAACGTCAATTGACGCCGCGTCCGCCCAGTCATCACAGCTGCCGTCCGTGGATGAAGAGGGCCAAAACCGTCGCTGTCTGGATACGCCCCGGCTGTTTGCGATTTCAGCATGCTGAAGCCGGTTTCGCAAAAAGTCCGCGTCAATCGCTGCGGCAGCGTGGCGGTTTCGGTGGAACTTTGGCAACAATGGGCAAGTCACACCTCGCGCGGCGCAATGCCGCATTCTTTCACACAGGAGATTTCCAGGATGAAACGATTTTTCGCCTTGGGTCTGGTCGCAACCGTTTTGGCAGGAGGAATCAACATGTCCAGTGCCGCCGATTTGAAACCCGGAGATGATGCTCCGGGCTTCAAGCTGAAGGGCAGTGATGGGAAAACATACAAACTTGCGGATTTTAAGGGTAAGCAGGCGGTCGTAATCGCCTGGTATCCCAAAGCATTTACCGGTGGCTGAACCAAAGAGTGTCTGTCGTTCCGTGCGAACGGCGAAGCTATCCGCGAATTCAAAGTTACCTATTTCACAGCGAGTTGTGACAGCGTGGAAGACAACACGGCATTTGCGAAAAAACTGGAACTCGATTACGCGATCCTCAGCGACCCCGGCAAAAAAGTTGCCGAGGCTTATGGAGTCGTTCACGAGGGACGGAAGGTTCCTGAACGATGGACGTTCATCATTGGTGACGACGCAAAGATCAAGCACGTCGACAAAAAGGTGAAAGCCGGCAGTCACGGCGAGGATCTTGTGGCCAAACTGACCGAACTGAAGATCCCGAAGAAATAGACAGTGCGTCCATGCGTTACGGGCGCTCGCAGCGTCCGTAACGCTTTTCTCTGTCGTCGGAAAAACTGACTCCTGCGACAATGTTGCAATAGCACACTTTATGTCACCGACGGGACTTCAGCGGATACCTCACTTTGCTGTGAGTGCTCTTCGTCCCAGTCTTTCCGCTCGTCACTGATTTGGGCCAGCTGACGTGCTCGCGCCAATGACGTGTCCAGCACCAATCGTATTTCCGCAGACCACGTACCGTCGTCCGCTGCGACGAACTCCCAGTGCGGTACGACAGCGACGCTCTGATGGACCAGCTCAAATCCCGACTCGGACTGACTGATGGTTTCGATCGGAAACGTCCAGATTCCGGCCGGTGAGGACAGCTCCAGCGACGCGTCCAGGCCCTGCCATTCGTCCACCAGACCAATGCGATCTGACTCCGCCAGTTGTTGTGGTGAATCCAGAGTTCCCAACTGCGTGCCGGTCGTGTCGTAAAAATAACGGTCGGACGCGCCACCGGGCATCGTGGCAAAATTGAATTCCGATGCAAAGTGCAGCGGCACGTCCGTCGGCAGTCCGTGCAGTTGATATTGAATGCGAATGTCGTTGGGCTGTGTTTGAGAAATGGTCACAGATTTTTGCACGGTGACATCAGTACCGCCGATATCTCCACGGCCCTGCATTTCCAGCACGATTTCCGAATCACCTTTGCGGACAGCCGCTTCGTACGTTGACGTCGCGAAATCGCCAATGATCCCCTCACCACGATGGAAGTCATCAAACGACAGTCCTGGCTGAAGAAAGTGATCCACCAGACTCTTGCGCGGCCACTTATCGTATGCGATCTTCTTGTCCAGGTCCGGCTGCTTGAAGCGAACAATGTCGTGAATACTGGCAACGTCTTCGTGCAGGTCATGGCCATGTTCGGCTGCCTCACGAAGATTTTTTGCATGGTCAAGGACGCGTTGATGATAGGCTTCCGGACGGCGATTTAATGTAGCCAGCAGATTGGCCCGGCAGGTCCGCACGTCCAGCTCGTACATGTGCCCGCCGCAGGCCGGTGAGAACATCGCCACCAGCCGATGGTTGCTTAATCGCACTTCCTGACGAGCGTCAAGGTTGAAGTCACCCGTGCTGACGTCGACCCATTTGTCGACGTTCCGCGTGATATCTTCCAGAATGCCGTCCGCTTCGATCAGATTCGTGTAGACCGCGTTACGCAGGTGTGGCAGATAGAGACCGCCGAAAGCGCCATGCCAGAAACTGCAATTACACTGAGCTCGGTACAGACAGCGCCGTGCGTCTTCCAGAATTTCACGCTGATCATCGTTAAGCTCGCTGCTGGCGTCCAGCTGAGCCACACGCGAACTGACTTCCATCGACCGTGCGTACATCTCGTTGCTTTCCGCGTACTTCACGCGGAAGTTGCGCCAGAAGCCGCCGCTGGAAAACTGCATCAACTGCTGCCAGTCCGGATCATGTTCCCGATTCAGATGAGTGAGTCGCTGCAGCTCTGCCTGACGTTCCGGCGGCAGAGCCCATTCTGTCATTTCCCGGTAACTGGCATCCGGAATGTAATACGTTCCCAGCGGCTTGACGTGATCAATGGCCTCTGACGGCGTCGTTACTTTTAACCATGATGCGTTTTCACGAAGCGCCTGCAGAAATCTTTCCAGCCAGCGATCTTCGTAAACGTGTTTGTGCGTGTCCGGCCACGTACCAAACTTCTCGCCGTCATCACCAAACACGACAATCGGATCATCATACCGGTTGGCGATGTCGCGCAGGTATTCGACTGTTTGCTCCGGATCCTGGAACGGAATCAGGTACCGCAGTCGTTCACTACCTGGCAGTACAGAAAGAATGCGCCCTTCGTCTTCGGTGGCGTAGTAGCCGAATAAATCTTCCTGGGGCATACCACCGGAGCGGAAGTGATGGTCGTCCAGAATTGTGTACCGGATTCCGGCCGCCGTAACGTCGCCGGTAAACGACTGTTCCCACACGCGTTCCGGCATCCACATGCCACGTACGGTCGTGTCGAACAGGCTTTCCAGATGTTCCGTGTACAGGCTGATCTGTCCGATACGATCACGACTGGGAATATTCGCCAGAATCGGTTCGTAGTAAGCCCCGCCGATGATCTCGATCTGATTCTGCGAAACCAGCTGTCGAACTCGGTCAACGTACTCCGGATGAGCCTGCTCGATCCATTCCAGCAGACTACCAGAGGTATGCAGGGCAAATGGGATATCGGGATATTCACTCAGTACGTTCAGGAATGGCAAATAGCTTTCCTGATACGACTGCTCGAACACTCCGTCGAAATTACCGACCGGCTGATGATTGTGAAACGCCAGAATCAGGCGAACCGTCCCTGCCATGCGTGAACACTCCAGAACCGCCGTGCGGCGGCTGATGCGAGCTGCTGCTCGAACTTAAAAACAAGGTGTTTAAGAAATTGGCGTTGCCGTGAAACAGGCACGTGACGCCCCCTCAGATTCACGATAAGCCTGTGCTTCCGTTTTATATGAACGCTGAAACTGGTGAGGTCAGTACATTCTCGACGAAAGCAGCCGCTTCTGCGCAATCTGAAAAACCGGACAAACGTAGGCTAACAGAATTCGCGACCGGACCGGTATTCTCAATGCGCACCTGTCGCGCTGTAGGAATATCGATCGAAGTTTAACCTGGAATCCAGTACCAACGCTTTAAACACAAAAGCCGAACCCCGGCCCCCGCATACCCCGCATTTTAACAGCCTGTCATTGGTGGATCCGATGGTCTCGGCAAGCGGGTCTATGATGGCCATAGGGCTGTGTGTGAGGGCTGGCACCAACTCGAATCCTTCTCAACTTGTCCACAACCTATGAAACGACGAAGAATGCACACGCTGATTATTGTCCTTGCGGGAGTCATGGCAACCGGAATCGCAGGCACTTTCTTCCTGAGTCTCACTGCCGGTCGGCCATCCGGTCTTGGCGTTCACAATGGCCGCCTTGCGGATGTTCCGTCATCCCCGAACTGCGTCTCCACTTACGCGACCAACGAACTTCACAGCATCCAGCCACTGGTGTTCGATGGCAACGCTGACGAATCGCTGGCGAAAGTCAGAAAAATCGTTTCCACAACGCGCGGTACGACGCTGGTGGAAACAAGGTCTGATTATCTGTACTTTGAATTTCGCAGTCAGGTTTTCCGATTCGTGGACGACGTGGAATTCTACCTTGACGCCGAAACAAAACAGATCCACTTCCGTTCTGCGTCGCGCACGGGGCACTCGGACATGGGGGTCAACCGGACCAGAATGGAACGGATTCGCAGGCTGTTCGAATCCTGACAACTTGCCATGAAATCGACGCAATTTGCCCAACCGGGGTGCCAATCGGAGATCCGTTGTGCAGCATCCGCGAATGATCGATCTTTCAAGACAGCTCGATGAACTTGGTTATGTCACGCTGTCGGACGCCGTCGATCGCGATTTCATAAGTGAACTCAACAGTCGGATCGATGAGCTGTTTGCATTGGAAGGCGATGGTGCGGGCTCGGAGTTCAAACAGGAGCCAGGCTGCCGACGCCTTGCAAATCTGATGAACAAAGGTGATGTATTCACCAGAGTGATCGCTAGCACGTCAGTGCTGCCTCGCGTGGCTCACGTACTGGGTGATTTCAAACTCAGCAGCTTGAACGTGCGAAGCGTTGATCCTGGCAGTGATGTTCGCCAGCCGCTCCACGCTGACATGGCAGCGATACCCGACCAGCAGAGTTTTTGGGTCTGCAATGTATTATGGATGCTGCAGGATATCACGCTGGAAAACGGCTCGCTGCGGGTGATCCCAGGAACGCACCGCTATAGCCAATTGCCTCAGGAGATGCTGTCGGACCCCCTGGCCGATCATCCCGATCAGGTCATGGTCACCGGCAGCGCCGGAACGATTGTCGTCATGAACGCCCATCTCTGGCATGGGGGCGTGGAAAATCGGTCAACGATTCCGCGACGAGCCCTGCATGCATTCTACTGCCGCCGCGACAAACCGCAACAACAGTATCAGAAGGCTCTGATTGACGATGATGTACAAAGCAGCTTCACGCCGGAACTGCGCCACCTGCTGGCGCTGGACGATCCCGAAAACGATCGCATCAGTAAATGTGTGTCCACCACCAGCGGCTTCATGAGGTAACAGCACAAACCTTTGCGAAACGACCTGCCATCGAAAACAACTGGCCCGTTTTGAGGCGAAACCTTCCTGAAGGTCCTGGTGAGCAATCACACGGCTGCGGACGTAAATTCCCGGCTGCATTTTGTGGAATTCCTTCGTGATGGTGGATTGAGTGTCCCTTCAGTGATCGCAACAAAGTCAGGATGCCGTTTTGCCAGCGTTCGCGCTGACGGACAGCAAAGGCAGGCGGTCATGTCTCGATGGATTGACGGCGATACGCTGGGCCCCAGGGCCAGGGATAGGCAGGTCGAAAGGTCTGGTGAATTGCTGGCCCGTCTTCACGTTCGATCGCAGCAGTATGATCCGCCCGATGAAAGTAAATTCCGTGCCTGGGATGACGTGTATGTCACTGCCGAGAACGAATGGCTGAACCAATTTCTTTCCAGCTCACCCGTCAGTGAGACGGATAAGTAAATATTGAAACGAGCCGCCAATCGAACAAAACGCATCAGTGCAGGACTACCACGGGACCGCCGGAACTACGGACTGATCCATGCAGATTTTCACGGCGACAATCTGATCTTTGATGGTGAGACGATCTGGATTGTTGATTTGGATGACGTGGGCTGGGGACATTTCCTGTTCGATGTCACATGGCCCGCGGTGCTGGCTGCAAAACACCATCCTGATACGAATGATTTTCTGGAATCGTTTCTGCAAGGCTATGAGCGCGAACGGCCATTGAGTACCCAGGAGAAGGAACTGCTGCCGGAGTTTCTGCTTGCAGCCGGGCTGGCTGCTCTTGAGATGGTTGATTCGTCGGCGATTGCAAACGACAGCCCAAAGGCACAGCAATGGCTGGCGGTCATTCTTGAATGGTCACGGTCGCACCTGTCAGCATAGAAGCAGAAAACGAAATGACGGCAATCGGATACGTCTGACGAACGGAAATTCGCCAGACACGTCGCTGCCCCGGATCCGGAAAAGGATTCCTGGACAAGCGGCCGGAAGACTGGGTAACTTACGAAGTGAACTCCTGGCGACCAGAGTGCGTCAACCGCTGCCGCATTTCGACCATGTATGGTAACCAAAGAATGACTATGTCCTGCAATCGGCAATTCACGTGCGTCTGCCTGCTGTTCGTCTTATGCTGCGCCGAGTCAGACGGCATTGAGACCCGGCCCGCCCGCCCGAACATCGTCTTCATTCTGGCGGACGATCTGGGCTGGTCAGAGCTTGGTTGTTACGGCAATGGTTTCAATGAGACACCGAACCTGGATTCGCTGGCCGACGATGGACTGCGATTCACCCTGGCCTACGCAGCAGCTCCTGTCTGTTCACCTTACAGAGCAGCTCTGCTAACGGGGCAGCATCCGGCTCGAATCGGAATCCTGGATTATCTTCGGCCGAATTCAGCCAATGCGCTATCCACCGATCTTGTGACGCTCCCGGAAATACTTCGGAAGAATGGCTATTCGACGGGAATGATCGGCAAGTGGCATCTGACAGGCTACGACTACCATGAAGCCGAATACGAAATCCGCCCGCGGGATCACGGATTCGCATGGAACTTCGGCAGCGAAGTCAAGGGAGTCGGCAATGGAGCCAACTTCTGGCCGTACGTGTTTCGTACGCAGCCGGTTTCCTGGATCGACATCACGACAAACCGGCTGGGTGACAACGAATATTTGACAGACCGCCTGAACCTGGAAGCGGTTGACTTTATCGAACGGAATCAGAAGCAACCGTTCTTCCTTTATGTGAGTCACTATGCCCCGCACACGATTCTGAACGGGCGACCGGATCTGGTCGAAAAATATCTGAAAAAGCACAAGCCCGGAAAGAGCAGCCGCAATCGCTGTTACCTTTGTCAGGATCACGGCAAGTCAGGCGACGCTCTGCACCACTGGGCCGGCGACCACAATCCACACCTTGCCGCAATGCTGGAAAGCATTGATGTCGGCGTGGGCATGATCCGATCAAAGCTGGAAGAACTCGACCTCGGGGAAAACACGATTGTCATCTTCTCCAGCGACAATGGCGGCGAAACCAACGTCACTTCGAATGCCCCGCTGCGAGGCGGAAAGAGCCAGCTGTACGAAGGGGGAATTCGAGTTCCACTGATCGTCAGCTGGCCAGACTGCACGCCGCCCGGTCAGGTCTGCGTTCACCCGACGGTGAATACTGACTTTTATCCGACTCTGCTTGATGCGTCAGGATCGTCGCCGGATCCAACTCATATCATTGACGGAATCACAACTCTGGAGACATGGAAGAATCCTGATGTCGCTCCCGAGCGGGAAACGCTGTACTGGCACTATCCACTCGATCGTTCACACTTTCTCGGTGGGGTATCCTCCGGAGCAGTCCGCGATGGCAACTGGAAACTCATCGAGCATTTCGATTCGGAGCGAACACAGCTGTATTCACTCGCGGACGACCTTTCTGAACAGAAAGATGTCTCCAGCAAACACCCCGAAACGGTTGCCAAACTGTTAAACAAGCTTCGAGTGTGGCGTGACTCTGTCAACGCTCGCACTCCGTCACCGCCCCTGCTGACGTCGCCAAAGAAGCTGTATGCCGCAGACCACTTTTCATCCGGCAACGCAAGCCCCCGGTGGTTCTTTAATAAAGACTGGTCTGCTCAGGGAGGAGTATTGACGGGTGCGGCAGAAGGCCAGGACACCACGCGGCTGTTTCTGAAAGACGCTGAATACTCTGACGTGATGATCCGATTCGACTTCCGACCAGGCGAATCGCAGGACATTCGCCTGGTGACCGGCAGCGGCGGTTATTACAACGCAGTCATCCACATTCGGCCGGATCATTTTTACATCCAGACAGCGCTGGATCGCAGCGGACCGTACTTTCCCTACAGGCACGGCGAATGCGCATTTAATTTCGTTCCCGAGCGTTGGTATACGATGACGGTCGAATTTCTGGGCGACCAGCTTGTCGCTCACATCGACCATGATCATCTTGCCTTTGCTCAGCACCCGGTCCTGGACAAGACACGAAAGTACCTGGCCTTTCAGGTCGATAAGCACGCGGCTGAATTCGACAACATCCAGGTCCTCACGGCCACGAAAAACGAAAGGCACGCCGACAATCTGAAACTTATTGCAAAAGCGTCCGGCGCGCATCCCGTCGAAAAGACACTTCAGGATCAGCTGGCCATTCAGAAGAAAAACGCTCACGAGTGGTTCTATCAGCGCAGTCCGGAATACGTGGCACTCGTGAAACGGGTCGACGAACTGGATCAGGAGAACAGGCGTCTGTATCCCGACGCGCTGCAGTCACACAAGGAGATTCGCAGGAAGATCTCGGAACAGAGAAAACAGCTGCTCGACAACGACCCGCGATTCAAGGAACTTCTCTTCTCCACGTACAGGGCAGAACGGCAGATCGAAGCATTCCTGCTGTCGAAGAAGAAGGGGGGCGCAGAGCTTCCTCAAAGCCGCCGCGCACGCGAATTGGAACGATTAAGAATCGAGTTCGAGAACGATCCGGCCTGCGTCGCACTTGTTGCTGCGAAGAATGAAGCACAGGTGCGACTTGAGAAATCCTACCCGCAGTTGTTTGTCAGTAATGAACAGATCAATGAGGCTCGAAAGAAAAGACGTGCGGCTCTTAATGACGATCCTGAGTTCCAAGAGAAAATGAGCGAAAGAGCAGCCGCATGGCGTGCCCAGCAAAACTTCCTCACAGAAAAAAACAAGCTTTGAGAGGCGGACGCCTCGACATTCTCTGTGGACTGGCCGGCCCGGACCGAGACGAATCCTTCCTGAGCGACGATTGCCGACTGCGAGACGAATTTACGTTGCCAGTCCGAAAGACTGATCCGTCATGACCGTTGACGTTTCATCCTAGTTGACTCAACTGGTGCTCAACGAGTTTGATCTGCAACACGCTGAAGTCGAACTCCTGAATTCGATCGACCATTGCAACGCGAGAATCGTTACCGAACGTGCCGACTTCTTCCTTTAGGTCCGGGCCTAAGTGGCTGAACCCGGTGGCGGAAGTCGCTACACTTTGATTAAGTGGGCTCTGAAAAGCAGTTACAACATCCCCAACACACGGCATTCGGATACCCTCAAAGGACCAAAACCTTGCTCACCCATCGCCCTCATCGCCGGCACATTGCGACAACTCTTCTTCTGAGCGTCCTCTTCTCTCTGTGGACATCTGTGTCATTTGCCGATGACCGTCCTAATATTCTATGGATCGTCAGCGAAGATAACGGCATCAAGTGGGTCAGCTGCTATGGCGGCACCAATGCTCACACACCAGCCATCGACCAGCTGGCAAAGGAAGGCTTTCGCTACACGCACTGCTTCGACAACGCCGCGGTATGTGCTCCCACGCGATCGTGCTGGATCACCGGAATGTACGGCATCAGTAATGGCACTCAGCCGATGCGTAGTCGCAACGAAATACCGCACGATAAGATTCGCTATTATCCCGACCTGCTTCGTAAGGCCGGCTACCACACATCCAACCCTGGCAAGACCGACTACAACATCGGCGGTCGCGAAGACAAAGACTGCTGGGACTACAAAGGCGGCAAAGGCAAGTCACAGTACGGCTGGAAGTTTCGCAAGGAAGGTCAGCCGTTCTTTGCTGTCGTCAACATCGGCGATAGTCACGAAAGCCGGGCACACAGCAAAGTTGATACGCTGGAAAAAGATCCGGCAAAAATGAAGCTGGCCTCTTACCACCCCGACCTGCCGGCCATCCGAAAAAACTACGCCAAGTACGCCGCCGCCGTCGAAAGAATGGATGGCAAAGTCAAAGACACCATCGAAGCGCTCAGGAAAGACGGGCTTTATGAGAACACCGTCATTATCCATAACTCTGACCACGGCGGCGTCATGCCTCGAAGCAAGCGGTTCCTGTACGCCAGCGGAGTGCATTGTCCGCTGATCGTTCGCGTTCCGGAAAAGTACAAGCACCTTTACCCGGCAGAAAAACCCGGTGATACCGTTGATCGCATCGTCAGTTTCGTCGACATGCCGAAGACCTGGCTCAGCCTTGCCGGAGCCGACATCCCCGATCAATTTCAGGGAACGATCTTTCTGGGAAAAAATGCCGAGTCTGCACCAGAATACCACCTCAGTTTTCGTGAACGGGCGGACGAGCGACTGGACCACGTTCGCATGATTCGTGATGAGCGATTTGCCTACCACAAGAACTATTATCCCTTCGCGCCGGCGGGGCAGCATCTGGCTTATCTTTGGAAGGCGCCTGCCACGCCCGAATGGGAACAGCATCACCGCGAAGGCAAAACAGACGAAATCACGGGGCGTTTCTTTCGTCCGCGCGTCTCAGAAGAGTTCTATGACAACGACAAAGACTTCGACAACGTGCACAACCTCATTGATACTCCGGGACATCAGGCAAAGATTGCGAAGCTGAAGGCCGAACTGCGCCGCCGCCAGCTTGAACTTTTCGACAGCGGCCTGCTGCCGGAAAAAATGCGAGAACGTCGCGCCGCAGAAAACAACATGACCATCTACCAAATGGTCCGTGACAAAAACCTTTACCCGCTGGCACAGTACCTCGATGCCGCTGATATGGCACTCAGCAGAGACTCCTCCAACCTGGAAGTGCTTACGAAACAAATGTCTCACGCCGATGAAGGCATGCGATGGTGGGCGGTGGTTGGTCTGCATCTGCTGGAAACCAAAGCCGCTTCGGCCAGCGGTGTTCTCGATAAGGCTCTTGCCGACGATTCTCATGAAGTTCGTATGATGGCCGCATGGACGCTGGTGAAACTGGGCACGTCCGAAGCGGCACTTGAATGTCTGGACCAAATGCTGTTCGCCGACAAGTCGCCTGCATCCAATGAAACGATGCTGCACAACCTGATCGACTGGATGGGTGAACCAGGTCTTCCGTTGGTGAAAAAGTACATCGGTCAGGGAGGCAATCGGCAGGGACGCTACGGCATTGGAATCTTTGGCCGCATCGCTGAACTCAACGGCTGGTCCGGAGAATCCGGCAGGTGACATCACCCGTCCCGGTCTTCCTGGCCACTGGTTTGTGTCCACGGCGATATGGCCGGCAAGTGAAGAATATCGACCGACGGGTGGCCTGATCCATATTCCCTATCGGATGGTTCAGGGGCGAAGAATGTACGTGCATGATCGATGCTCAGAGCGTGACGCTGAAAGGTCACTATGCCCAGTGCAATACTCCGACGCCCTTCATCGCAATGACGCACTGGCAAAGCCAGTGGCACCCACCGAACACGAGACAAATTAGCCCCCTCGATCCGCGTGCCGATATCTCAATCATGAGTTGCTGCCGATTGTACGTTACGGTTGGCGACCATTCGGATCGGAATCGACAAACTGAAATCCGAATAACTCGGCGCCGGTGGCTTCAACACGAATCCGCGTGGACTTGTTGCCTCGAAGACTGACATCTCTTCCTGATCTCCATTCGACTGGCACGCTCAGTGAGTCGCCGATTATTGGCAGGCAGTCGTCGACGGAGCGGCCAGGCAGTGGCTGACCGTCTTTATTAAGCAGACCAATTCTCACGCTGCCACCGTCTTGAACGTTAACGTTCAGTTTCAGGGTATGGCCGGAAAACCGCAACGGTGGTGTGACAAAGAACCCTCCTTCAGGACCTGGCACAGCAGCAACGAATCGGTCGAGCTGCGTGACGGCTCGGCGATAGGTTCTTCCATTCTGCGGCTTCGTCAGGGTTTCCAGTTCCGCACCGTTGTGTCGCAGCGGTGAGGCTGAGTAGTACAGCCACAACTCATCTTTCACCCGGATCATCCCCTGCCCCATGTACAACGAACCTGTATCGAACTCATTCCGTTTCCCCAGAGCAATAAACGGAGTCTGTCGGTCCGGGCGCGACCAGCGGACGCCGTCGCGGCTGACCGCTAGGCGGATATCCAATGTGTCCGGATTGTGCTGGTAAAGGCTGGGGAACATCAGGTAGACGTTCGGGGCATACGGGTATTTGACGACGGCCGAGTTATAGAGATCGCTCTGCGGAGGATCTTCTTCGTCAGCCTCCATGATGAGTTTCAGCCCATCGAAATGAGCGAATTGGTCACTCTCGGACCGTCCGAGCGAACGTCCGCGACCGCCAACACGACCGTAGAGGACATATTTGCCGCGAGACGAGTCCCAGAATCCCGAATACTGGCTATCGGCAAAGACGTCGCAGATCGGCTGTGACAGACGCGACCATTTCAACCCGTCTGCTGAGTACATTCCGGCAATACGATGTGGCGGTTTCTCTCGCCCTCCAAAGATGCCCTGGCCGACGGCTTTGTAGCGACGATCGGACGGGCCGTTTGCATCGATGAAGACGCCCGTGCCGTGCACGCGGGAACGATTGCCGTGATGTTGACTGCCGATCTGCCGAAACAGAATGTTGTTCCGCTTGTTGCCGTTGTAGGTGAACAGACCCAGCTCGGGTTTCGTCCACTGTATACCGTTTCTCGACTCGGCATAGCAGAAGGATGTATCGTCGGCAGTCGGCCAGCCGTCGACGTCGTACGCTTCGTACCACATGCGGTACTTTGCAATTGCGTCAATTCGTCCCTCGTCCTGCACCACGTTGAACCAGTTCAGCGTCGCACTTTCCCACCGATGTTCGCGTCTTAGAATGACCTCACCGGTCTTGCGAGGAGGTTGAATCTTCAGAGTGACGTCTTTCGACGTTGCAAAGAACAGGTCATCAAGGAACAGCTGTTTGTCGGAGCCAACGTTGATCGGTTCCTGGGCATGGAGATGAACGCCGGCGATGACGGACAGCATGGTCACGATCGCGGTCGTATGCTTTTTGTATTTCATGATCCGAACTTTGGTATTGTCGTTGGCTCAAATGTAATGGCCGCAAAAACCTGACGAACTCCGGACATCCTGCATCTCGGCCGGTCCGCGCGAGATGGCCGAATCAAGTTTGGTTTCCAAGCGAAACCATACGTGAACGCTGAAGAAATCTGCACGAAGAGTTGGAATACAGGGAAGAAATACATGAGCACATTCATTACCGAGAGTTAACCGCATCGACCAGCCAGCGGCGGAGCGTCACTCAGCCGAGCAGTCCGAAAGTCGTGGTCGTTCTTCTCCGTGGACTTGAGGTGTCACCAGTATTTCACCTTCGTCCCTGAGGCTATTCCAAAGGGGTTGTGATTCGGCCAAGAAACATGATCGCACCGTTGCGATTGTCGCGAATCATAAACACAAATGGATGGTCGGCCCGGAAGACCGGGGGCTCCTTTGCTTCCTCAAAGGGGGCGGAAGTTGGTTGCATAATGATGCCGGTGGCCGCAGCCGCTTCGGTGCCTTCCTCGTTCACATCGACGAACGCTTTGTGGATCACCTCCGAGATGAACAGATCCCGACCACCGGTCATGCCGGAAAAGTCTGCGGCGTTGGGATCGAACGCCGATTCCATGCCCAGCGCCTTCAGAGGGTCGGCCATCTTAAATTGAGAAGTCGCCCGGAACTTCGGGAGGTAAACCTTGACCTCGTCCTCGTATGTTACGCTTGCCATCCATCGCTGAAGGTTCTGGACTGTCAGCCGGGATTCCAGACCAGACAGGCCATCGATCTGTTTAGGCAGCAGAACAACCATCGACAGACTGCCGTCGCCGTATGGCAGTTCAAGAATCTGCAATTCATCGACAGCGCCATAACGAAACTCGTCCGAACGGTGCATCATTGGGACCGTGATGCTGTCTGTTGCCGTCAAGTGAAAGGTGTCTTCCTTCGTGCGATCCTTTTTGAAGGGATCGGCCCAGATACCGTGAAAGTAGACGGCGTTCGTTAGCACCAGCTTCGTATCGGGTGAGAGTGCGCCTGCGGGAAGCAGTTCTGCAATCTTGTCTTCCGTCTGGTTCTCGACCCAATCGTTAATTGTCTGCCGTGCTCTTTCGGTCTGGCCGAAATCAAGGCGAGTCAGTTCAGCAGCGTACTTCTCACGTGTCACGGCCATGAATTTCGGCAGGAATTCGTAGCCTTCATTACCCCACAGACGGTTCGCCAGATTCAGCCGAACACCCTTCTGTTTGTTCGGTGTCGTCCAATACGCCTGCAGAGCTTGCATTCCCTCGTGCAGCTGGTCCTTTGGCAGCTGGAAATACAGCGTCTTCGCCATCTCATTTTCCGTCTTTCCAGCGGCCCCAGCATATGTCATTGCCAGGGCTGTCGAGATGCTGCCGGGCGAGAAGAAAAGGTTGCCCTTCTGAGACCGCAGTTGGCGATACAGATCAAAAGCAAACCGATTGCCGCCTTCCACGATTCCAGACACCTCCACGGTTGCACCCTCCTGTTCTCTGACGGCATCGGCGGCGACATAGGCCTCAATACCGCCCTCTGATTTCACCAACACATAGCTACCGGACTCCTCGACGACATTGACTTGTGTTCCTGCAGGAAACTGGCCGTCGGGTGGTCGGCTCTGCTGCGGGCCGGTCGTGTAGTACACGGTCTCAGCGGTGATCACCTGCGAGAACTCGGAATCAGATAGCAGATTCGATTCGTGGTCGTTCTTCAGAGCAAGTTCGATCTGCTTGAGATCGTTCCGAACGGTTTTTCGGCGAGCATCCTCGGCACGGTTGCAGCCAAAGCACATCATAATCATCGGCAACATAACGAGACACATACGCATGGCCCACTCCTTTCCAAAGGCGATTCTGCACTCCCCCATTGTCGGGCTCGTAGGTCAGAAAGGAAAGCCGTTAGCTCACCGACGTGCTCAACTTCCCGCCAGATTCAGCCAGGGCAATCCTGAGACTGGAGCTGGTTGACAGATGGCTGTGAATACGTTTCCCCGACCTATTGTGAATCGACCGACTGGGCACGCCCCCTGTGTCTCGAACCGCGGTTCGTGTCAAGCGAGTGCAGATCGCCGCCAAGCGGGTTCGCGAATTGCGGGTGTGTCCCGCACGAGCCGTCCGTCTCTTTCACCGGCAATGACAATCGGTCAGTCCTGCCCAATGTTCTTGAAATCGCTCGATGCTGGGGCCTCAGTGCTGCTATACTGGGTTATTGCCTAGTGGCCGCCATCCTTGAAAACGCCACGCCAAAGCATAATCGTTCAGAAATCTCGCCACAGCCCCGCCCCCTAAAACTCTCCCCATTATCCCTCCCAAGTCCTTCCAATGCGATCGAGGGTTCGTCTGCGCATACAAATCGTACGCCAAAGCTGACGATGAACACAAAGTCACCCATGAAGACCCTGAACATCACCATCCTGCTGGTACTCGGCAGCGCCAGCATCGTTCTGGCAGCCGAAGATCAGCAGAATCCTGCGACTTTGGAAATGGCCAGAGAATCGGGTCGCACGAAGTCCAGATTCCTGAAAAAAACACAGGCTGATACGACAGCCACATCCGCGATTCCAACGGCAAACGTTGCTTACTTTCAGAAGTCGGTGGGACCAATCCTGAACAAAAGCTGCCTGGCCTGCCATGGTCCCGAAACGTCCGAGGGAAGACTTCGTATCGACGAATTGAATCCTGACCTGCTGACAGGTGCGGACGTCGGGCAATGGCGTGAGATCTACAACGTCCTGAGCAATTCAGAAATGCCGCCTGAGGATGAACCCGATTATGCGCTGGCCGATTCAGATCGCGGCAACATTGTGGACTGGCTCAGCGACGAACTGAACAAAGCGTCCGTCATACGTCGCAGCAACAAGGAACACTCGTCATTCCGCCGGCTGACAAAATACGAATACAACTACGCACTCCAGGACCTGCTTCGCCTGCCCTATGCCCTCGCGGATAATCTGCCGCCGGAAACCGCATCAGCGGATGGTTTCAAGAACAGCTCGGAATTGCTGCAGATGTCCACCATGCAATTCGAGACCTATCGTGAGATTGGGCTTAAGGCTTTAAGACGAGCCACCGTGAGTGGCGAGCGCCCGAAACCCGTCACCTATATTATTTCCATGCAGGACCAGATGAATAAGGCGGTCTCAGGAAACGAGGACAAGACATTCGACAGGAATGATGAGAGTTACAGCAAGAACAGGAAACGGCAACACCTGTTTGATCGAGAGACCGGCAAGGGCATTCACTTTTCCAGCGGCAAATCGACGCCTCAGCCTGACGCAGTTGTGGAGCAATCGCCCGCTGTTTCTCCTGTCGTGCTGGCTGTTCCCCGCAACAATGAGTTGAAACTGAATCTGGATCGTTTTCTGCCCGATGAAGGCATTATGCGCGTGCGCATTCGCGCAGGGCGTTCGACTATGAACGCCGACGAGTATGCAAGCCTGCGTCTGGTGTTCAGTGCCCACACCAGCAACAACGCCAACTTCTCACAGGTCGTCAGTGAACGTGATATCCCCGTCACCGCGTCTGCGGACGACCCTCAATTCATCCACTTCGATATCCCGCTTGGTGATATTCAGCGCAACCCGTTCCGGAAGCTGACCACAACGTTTCCACGACGGGATGAATTCCTGCACATTCGCAACGTCTCTAATGCAGGTGGCGGAGACGAAGCTCTCCAGGTTCATATCGACTACATCGAAATCAGCGCTCCGTTCTACCAGCAATGGCCGCCGAAAATACATACTGACATATTCGTTGACAGCGACCGAAGCGACGAACGGATCTATGGCCGAGAAGTGCTGACTCGATTCCTGAGACGAGTGTGGCGTCGTCCCGTTGCCTCGCAGCAGGTAGACCAGTTCATGACGCTGTTTGCAGAGTACCGGCCAGGATTTTCGAGTTTTGAGGATGCCATGCTGGAAGTCCTGGCAACTGCCCTGGCCACTCCGGAGTTCCTTTACCTGACGCAAAGAGCCGCCTCCGGCGCTGCTGCAACATCCGACACGATCAGTGAACTGGAACTGGCCAGCCGACTGTCAATTTTTCTGTGGTCCAGTATTCCTGATAGCGAATTGCTGACACTTGCGGAACAGAGAAAACTAAGAGAACCAGAGATCCTGTCAGCTCAGATCAATCGCATGCTGGCAGACCGTCGTTCCAGACGATTCTCTCAGAATTTCGTGCAGCAATGGCTGGGCATGGATGGTCTGAATAGTGTGGTTCACGTTACTGACGATTCATTAAAAGAAGCGATGCAGGAAGAACCCATCGCATTTTTTGATGAAGTCCTGAGACGCAACCTCAGTATCATCGACTTTATCCATTCTGACTTCGCCATGGTCAACGAACGGTTGGCGCGACACTACGGGATTCCCGGCGTTCATGGACCTCATTTCCGCAACGTGTCAATCCAGCCTCAAACGAAGCGAGGTGGCCTTTTGACATGCGCCGCGGTGCTGACGATGAATTCTGATGGCAAGGATTCTCATCCCCTGAAACGAGGCGTGTGGATGCTGGAACGTATTCTTCATGACCCACCGCCTCCACCACCGCCGAACGTCCCGGAAGTCGATCTTACGGATCCGGAGATTCTGAAAATGACTCTTAAAGAACGAATCGCGGATCACAGGAATAAACCGGCCTGTCTATCGTGTCATTCAAGAATCGATCCATGGGGAATCGCATTTGAAGAATACGATGCTGTGGGAACCTACCGCACCCGAATTAAGAATCAGGCTGTGGATGCAACGTCTCAGCTGTTCAACAGTCAGACGCTGGCCGGGATCGACGGGCTAAAGCGTTACCTGCTGACAGACCGACAGGATCAATTGGCCCGGGCCATGGTGCATAAAATGACGGCTTATGCTCTTGGCCGCCCACTGTCATTTGGTGATCATGCTGACATTGACAGCCTAACGACACAGTTCAGAACACAGGGCGATCGCCTGGGCGATTTAGTTCACCTGATCATAAGCAGCAACATCTTCAATGCCAGGTAAGAGTCAGGAACAGACGATGAACAACAAGTCAGTATTGCTGAGTCGAAAAATATTTCTGCGCGGCACCGGTGTGGCTCTGGCTATGCCATGGTTCGAAACATTTGCTGCGGATGGTTCAGGCGGAGATGAAACTCCGAAACGTTTTGTCAGCATCTATCACCCTGACGGTGTTGGCCTGCCGCTCAAATCAGATCCGGCATGGAAGGACTGGAGCTGGTTTCCTCAGGGCGGCGAAACGGATTTTGAACTGACCAAAGTCCTCGAAGTGCTTGAGCCACTACGCAGTGACATCACGATCTATTCGGGTCTGTCTCATCCTGCCGTAAGAAAAGTCCACGGCCATTCAAACGCCGACCAATACCTGACCGGTGCAGCAACAGGAGGTCACGGCCTGTATAAGAATTCGATCTCTCTTGATCAGGTGTATGCGGAACACGCAGGAAAATACACTCGGCATTCCTCGCTGGTCATGTCCACCAATGGCGGTGTCGGCGGCCCTCGTGGCGCACAGACTCAATCCTTCAACCGCGAAGGACGGCCGATTCCGGCAATGAATAAGCCAAAGCAACTGTTCAACACGCTTTTTGTGACCAGCAGCAAAGACGCTGCTGCCAGGCTGGCCAGAAGCAAAAGTGCCCTGGATCTTCTGATTGACAATACTCGTTCGCTGAGACGACAACTTTCCGGTCACGATCAGGAAACGCTCAAGCAGTATATTGACGCAGTGCGCGATACGGAGGTTAAGCTGACGAAGGCTCAGAAGTGGATTGATACACCAACCCCCGTCGTGGATACCGGAAACCTGCATCTGGATGCAGAGCCAAAGGAAGCCAGACTTTATTTTCAGACCATGTATGAACTGATCTATCTGGCCTTCCTGAGTGATTCTACTCGTGTGGCAACGTTTCAGCTGGGACGGGAAAATGGCGAAGGCCCACACGACCTGTTATCGATGGCCGTCGGTCTGGGTGGTGCTCATGGTCTGACACATGAAGTCAAGAAGCCAGACGGCTGGAAGAACCTTGGTACTTATAATCGCTATCAGGCCGAGGAATTCGGTCGTTTTGCTCAGCGATTGAAGGACACTCCTGAGCCGAATGGCAACGGCAACATGCTGGACAACACGTTCGCCATGCATGGCTCTGCTTCCAGCAGCTTCCACCTGTCACGCAACTACCCGATCATTTCTGCGGGCGGTAAAAACCTTGGCTTCACGAATGGCCGGTATCTCAAATTCGGCCAGGGAAATGAAGATAACCAGGCGGGTGCCGGCATCGTCACGGATGCAGGATGGAGAGGCAAAATTGAAGCAGAAGAGCTTCCGCTGGCGCAGCTGTTCGTCACAATTCTGCAGCGGCTTGGCGTCGAAACCGATTCGTTCGCCGGGTACAGTGGCACGTTGAATCGGGTTTAGGAAGCCTTAATCGTGCTGGCCCGAGTTGCTGTCCTGCGCAGATTTTCTGGGTGAAGCAGACTTCACCAGAGCGGCAGCGTTTGGAAGACTCGATGTATCTGTTGGCGGATCTGTTCATTTTGGAAAAACAGTTCCTGTTCCCACCGGACGAATTTCATGGCCGGTAGAGACCGGCTCTGCTGCGACTTCAGTTCCGCCGGAATCGACAACGTCGTTGTTGAGGCGATGCTGGAGACGGAGAAGTCCGAGGACTCTTGGATTGAGGGCATCACAGATGCACAGGAGTGTCTGTCAGAATCCTCCTGTACAATAGTCACACTCACAATCGACAGGACGACACATGATAAGGATCTTGAGTTTGACAGCCGTGTCCATCCTTATGGCATCAATTGGCGGCAGGTTGCTGGCACAGGATGATTCCACGAAGTCCGGAAAATTCAATCCCCAGGATCTGGACCACCCGGAAATTTTTCTTGAATCCGTCAAAGGTTTGGCTGTTGCAACGAACACTTCAAACCGAGCCTACGAAACGACGGGTGAGAACACGGTCCTCGAAGAGGTCTGGTCAGACAACCAACGGTTTCCGCACGGTACGGTTCGATGGTGGCTGGACCAGTCGTCGTACAGAAACGACAGGAAAATCAGACCCAGTCGCGAGTTCAAGACCGGCCGGGATATCGGGCAGGACGACCATGACCGCCCTGGATATATTCCCGACGGATGCAACGGAAAGCCCTGTGTTCGGGGTGGACTCATCGGTGCAGGCAAAGGCGAAAAGCACAATAAGCAACCGTGCTATTTTGAATTACAACTTGAGAGCCGCGATTTCCGAGTTGATGGCCCATTCGGACTCTTCCTCCTTGTTCGCCCGATTCAGCAGCAGAAAGATGCCGCTATTATGGTGACCTGCCCCCACTAACCGCGACCAGGCTTTGAGTGGTAAACTCAGGGTTTGTTCACAGAAGAGGGAGGCAGCAGATGCCACGTAAACGATTCAAGACAGAAGAGATTATTCAGAAGCTTCGGGAAGCGGAAGTCCT